>JAQUOR010000196.1 GCA_028717025.1 Candidatus Omnitrophota bacterium
ACAATGCCGAAAAATATTTTTGTAACCGATAGATAATAGAAAATTGCGGCGTACCACGGAAAAAAATGGTAGAAAAATGAGTAGAGAGCTCTGGCGAAGATGATTAATTCTGGTAAAATATTCAAATTGGCCGATGTGCTTACGAAAGAAAGAGAGGATTGAAGGATCATAGGGAAGCAAGTTTACCGTTGGACGGAAGACTAAGCACGAAATTCGAATACGAATTTTGCGCTTCGGATTTAAAATTGACAAAACAAAGGATAAGGCGTGGGATTAATTTCGCTTTTGCGTAGTGACCCGGTAGGGTTTATTATACTGATACCCGTACTTTTGTATTCCGTGATTTTTCACGAAGTTGCTCACGGTTTAGCGGCATATTTTTTCGGGGACGATACTGCCAAGCGCTATGGCCGGCTGACGCTCAATCCCGTTTCGCACATAGACCCAGTCGGTACGTTGATGCTTTTCTTCGTGGGTTTTGGCTGGGCGAAGCCCGTGCCGGTGGATTATTATCGTCTGAAAAATTTTCGCTTCGGCTTATTTTGTGTTGCCCTGTCAGGCTGCGCAACAAATATATTCATTGCAACGATTGCGTTGATTCTGCTGCGGCTGGGTAATTCCGGCGCGCATCTCGTTCCATCGGATATACTGATGACCATAGCAGGAGTCAATATCGTTCTCGGAGCTTTCAATCTAATCCCCATACCGCCGCTTGACGGTTCAAAAATCCTTCAGAGTTTTCTTCCTGAAAGCGCCCAGAGGAGCTTTAGAAGCCTTGAGCGCTATGGTTTTTTTATACTGATAATTTTGCTTTTGACCGGAGCCCTAAATCCGGTGATAAACTTTATGCAGCATTTAATTTACGGATTGATCAACGTGATTTTTAACTTCTTTGCATAACGCTTAAGACTTGAAAAAATGGGAGGTAAAAATGAATAAGAAAATATTACTGGTAGATGATGAGAAAGAAACTCTGATTCAACTGGCGAGTATTTTACAGCGTGCTCATTATGAAGTCATCCATACGACCGAAGGCAGAAAAGCAGTGCCGTTGACCATTGAGACGAAGCCCGACTTAATCATCCTGGATATGGTGCTTCCTGATATGCTGGGGGGTGAAATATCACAGGAGCTTTCAAAAAATCCCTCTTTATGCAATATACCCATACTTTTCTTAACCGGTCTTAATACCAAGGAAGATGAAGAAATCATAAAAGAAAAAGCAGGGAATTATCATCTTTTGGCAAAACCCGTGACAGCGGAAGAGCTCCTGGAGGCAATACGGAAGATCATTCCCTCCGGTGCATAACAGTAAATTTATTTCTATATACGAACGCGTATGAAGAACAACAAAAGCATAGAGAGATTTTTCGGGTTCTTTAAAATAATCTATGTAAAGCTTTTTAAAATCAACGATACGCCTCAGAGAATTGCGTGGGGTTTTAGTATAGGGGTTTTTTCGGGAATGATTCCGGGTACCGGACCGATTGCCGCGTTGTTCCTGTCATTGGTTTTCCGCGTAAACCGCGCCGCCGCTCTTCTGGGGTGTTTGCTTACCAATACCTGGCTATCGGTAGTGACTTTTTTACTCTCCATTAAAATAGGCTCTATGGTACTGGGTTTAGAGTGGCAGCAGGTGCGTGCAGATTATCTGCAACTTTTAAAAAATTTTCACTGGGCCGATTTAGTGAGACTATCGATGCTCAAGATGCTTCTGCCGGTTTTTATCGGATATTGCATCGTTGCGTTGTTTTGTGCGTTGATGGTTTATTCTATCGTGATTGTCATACTTACTTGTTTTCGGCCCAAGAGCAAAAATGCCGAAGCTATTTCTTTTGCGCAAAAAGAAAAGAATTAATTTCATTCCCGCCATCTTTATTCCCTAAACGCGAGCAACGACCTAAATTCGTAATTATTAATCGGTAGTTGCCTCTTACCGCAAATCAAAAATCGCATACTGCCGAGTCAGTGCCCCGCACTTAAAGGTACCTGACGCTTAAATGCCCCGCACTTAGCGGAATTGTGCGGGTATTGTCCCTCTGGATAAATTACGTCAGTATCCGCCCCTGGGATTATATACCCGACGCTTAAAGGTATTGCGTCGGTATTATCCCCCTGGATAAATTGCGTCAGTGCGCCTCTTTCTGAGGACAGCACCCGGCCGTATCGGAGCGGCCGGTGCGCCTACCCCCCTAGGCGAATAAAGTCAAAAAAAAGCTCCTTTAGGCAATATACTTAATCCCGGCTGATGCTATGATTATTCTGCGGTGCGGGAAGCGCGAAACTTTTTCAGGAGTTTTAGAGCCTTTAGGGGCCATAGATAATTGATAATCGGGTAGTTTGGAAAAAGGAGGGTACCATGAGTATGATGCTTTTTGGACAAATAGTGTTATTGATAATAATTTTTACCTTTGTTAATAAGTTTATAGAATGCATGCACAATACTTTTTGTTCTAAGTGTAAAACGGGGGAAGAACAGTAAACTTTTTATGAGCCGCCAAAAAAAAGGAAAGAATATGATCGAAATAATAGCGCAAGGATTGATTGTTTGCTTGTTTTTAACGGTCGTGCCAGCCGCTGCCGATGAGCTTAAGGCAAAATCCGAAATTGCGACTTTTGCCGGCGGTTGTTTCTGGTGTATGCAGCTGCCTTTCGAGAAGCTTAACGGCGTTATCAAGGTGGTCGTCGGCTACACAGGCGGCAGCGGCAAGAACCCAACCTACGACGATTATGCGTCAAAAGGGCATATTGAAGCCGTGCAGGTTACCTATGATCCTTCAAAGATAACCTATTCCGAGATTCTTGACGTATTCTGGAAGCAGATAGACCCCACCGATAGCGGCGGTCAATTTTGCGACAGGGGGCCGCAGTACAGGTCGGTTATTTTTTATCATTCGTCTGCGCAAAAAAAGGCGGCGGAGAAATCAAAAGAAGAGCTTCTGAAATCCGCCGTATTCCAAAAACCGATCAATACAGAGATCATCGGCGCTTCGAAGTTTTACGCTGCCGAGGAATATCACCAGGATTATTATAAAAAGAATCCGGCGCAATACACGCGTTACCGGCTTAGCTGCGGTCGCGATGAGTATTTAGACAAAATGTGGGATAAATCCGCCAGGTCCGATGAGGGTGCGCAAAAGAATAGCAAAGAAGAGCTCAAAAAGAAATTAACCCCTTTGCAGTATAAAGTCACGCAAGAAAAAGGGACCGAGCCGGCATTTAGTAATGAGTATTGGAGCAATGAGGAAGAAGGGATCTATGTTGATGTTGTTTCCGGCGAGCCTCTATTTTGTTCTCTCGATAAATTCGAATCCGGCACGGGCTGGCCAAGTTTTACCAGGCCCCTTGAGCCAGAAAACGTCGTGGAGGAAACCGACAAGAGTCTCCCTATGACGCGGACCGAGGTGCGAAGCGCTAAAGGGAATTCTCATCTTGGTCACGTATTTAACGATGGGCCGCAACCTTCGGGTTTACGCTATTGTACGAATTCGGCAGCGCTTCGTTTTATCCCAAAAGAGGATTTAGAAAAAGAAGGATACGGGGAGTATAAAAAACTCTTTGAGAAATAGTCCAGGGTATCAAAGTATCCCGGCGGCAGGTGTTGTTTTTTTGGTATCGGGATAATGTCCGGAACGATAGAATCAGGATCTGTATTTCTTGACGAGTATGCCTTAACGCCGTTTTTCTACGTGAAGACTCGAAAAGATAACGCACTCATTAAAAGGAGGTGATTATCATGAAGGCTAAAAAGCAGGCAGCAAAGCAGGCTTATACGTGCACATCATGCGGTATGGAATCAAAAAAAGCGACAGAATGTTGTGGCGCACCCGTGAAAAAGAAAAAATAATTTCCACGGGCGTGTGCCCATGGTTTTTACGTTGAAAGAGAAGAGGAGGCGGATATGGAGAAAAAAGTATTAGTGGTGGATGACGATGAAGGTTTTCTGGACGAATTAAGCGAAGCGCTCAGCATGCGCGGATTTCAGATCATCGAAGTGGATGATCCATGCGCAGCCCTTGAAGTGGCGGAAAAAACAAACC
>JAQUOR010000197.1 GCA_028717025.1 Candidatus Omnitrophota bacterium
TCCTTCGCGATCTCTACTGACAATTTTGTCCGGATGTAATCGGCACGCAACACATTCAATCGTTCCTGCACCAGTCTGTATTCTTTAACCAGATAATAAAACCGATTCTTCTTCATGTTTTTCCTCCTGTACAAGCGCCGCATGGAACCTTTGCAAAAAATATAATTGGCCCACATCCTTGGCGGGATAAATTCTCTGGATGCTTTAAATATGCACGCGGCTCGATAGTATGTATATTATAACAAAAAGGTCATGTTTGATAAGGGACTTTCGGATGCCTCAGGCGGCGGCCTTGCGCAACTACCCCAGAGACTTCTCCATCCTGTAATCGTCCATGATGAAATCCGAACCGATATCGGTTATAAGGGCTGCTGTTTTTTTAAACCCCAGTTGCCGGTATGCGCGCATGGCGCCGACGTTATTTTTATTGACCGTCAGGGCGATCTTCTTTGACTTCATCGCTTTGGCTGTCTGCTCGATGAAGGCAAGGGCTTTTCTGCCGTATCCTTTCTTCCGCTGGCCGGCAACGACATAAAACTTGCTTAAAAATAACTCACCTTTTTTCCCGTGAGGCACCAGGCCTGCATATCCGATATATCTATCTTCTTTTTTAAACAGATAATACAGGAATTGTTCTTTTTTAATTTGTCTCCTGATGGCTTCTTCTGACTGAAATTTTTCCAGCATATACTCTACCTGGGGTCTGCCGATAATCGGCGTAAAATGCTCGTTCCAGATTTCTTTAGCCAATGACGCTACAATCTTTATCGAGCGTTCGTCCGATACCTTGATAAAATGCAGTCTCTTCATACGCACCGCTCTTGCAGTTTTCTGCCGGATATCGTTAAACCGCAATTACGTTTTGAGTGCTTCGCAAATGCGCGAAATGCAATCTAATAACTTAATCATGGTTTCCGGGTCGCTGTCGTCAAAAGACCAACGCTTAACCAGTATAGCGCCGTTATCGAAAATCTTAATTTCGCTGAAACGTTGTAACAGAAAGGCAAACGAATCCTGAAGATACGATTGATTAATCAGGTTGGCAACTATCTCTGTATTTTTAGACTCAAGGCGATACGCCTTATTATCAATAATGATCTTTTTTGATACGATCCCCTCTACCGTGGGCACGGCGTTTAAGTCCTCATGCGCGCGTGCCGATACCTTGACAAAAGATCCTGCCTCTTTAACTAAGGTAAAGGGCAGGAGCGCAAAATCAGTTTCAGCCTCAATCGCAAAAAACCAACCGGCATTATGCCCGGCATCCTCATCATGCGTCGTAACTTTAAAATCAATATGTAAATAGCTGACTTTCAGGGTAATATTGTTTGGAAAAAGAAACGCTTGCCAGAATCGGCTACTCCTGGGCCTAAAGGCTATTTCTCCGTTTAATCTGCGGGCTACGGTTTTAAAATGATTAAGCTCTCTGTTGCGTACACGGCTTAAAAAAAGAGTGCTTACGACGATTATTGTTACTATCGATAAAATTGCAGGCATAGAGAATCTCCCTGATAGGTGATGTGTTCTTACTTTATCTGGCGTGCACCGGGCAACAAAACTTCTCTTACTTTAGGAGGGTATCCAAACGTTTTCTGATAAATATCGGCGTATCTGTCTTTTCCGCCGATAAAAGAAAAAACGAGCGGCATCACGCGCTTACCGTGCGCACTCAATGCTCTTGAAACATTCTGAATATCCCACTGCGCATGGGCATCCTCTCGCAAACGGGAAATGTGGTAAAGCTCCCGGGCATTGGCACGCAAGAGTACACGCCTGCGATGCGCATTCGTCAAAATATATGAAGCTGCAAGGGGAATTTCTTTGGCAATTTTACCATACGCTTCATTGGTTTTATCGATGATCTCCTTAAAACGGCCCTGCATGCCGATTTCCTTGATAGACTCCGGGATAGTCACCCCAAGCGCCGGAGAATACGGCTGGCAGGTAAGCGTAGCCATGCGATGGCGTTTAAGCTGGCCGAAACATGCGGCGGACAAAACGATGTTAAAGGTACAATTTACATATTCAAACTCCCGCAGCATCGAATCGTACAGTTGCATATTCTGCCAGGAAGTTTTTAAAATATTCATTTTCTCTTTCTTTGATAATTTCTGTGCGATTTTATAACAATGCGCGTAGGCTATATTCGATGAGGTATGCAACAGGGAAGCCACGATAATGACGTCGGCATTTTTAGTATACTCTACCAAAGTCACCTCATCACCCTTTAAGGAAGATTTCTCGGGAGATGCTTTTTTAATGAAGGTGGCGGCAACTTCCTGCAGTTGAGGGTACGTCTTTAAGTCACGGTCGTTCGCCTGGCTGAAAATAATAATGGAAGGCGCGATGCCTGCCGTCTGCTCATAAATAGCCTTGCCCAGCTCTCGCACCTCTGCCAGGGGTGAAGAAGCAAAACGCCGCAACAAGAGCTCTAAAACGCGGGCATTAATGGTCTGTCCTACCTGGGATTGCGTGGCTAAAGCGGTAATATAACGCGCGTCCTCTTTTGCCCACCCTTCAAGAAGATTATGTTTTTTTGGATCGGCAGCGTGGTCCGGATATTTTTTGAATACATGTTCTTTTAATTTTGCAAAAAAAACATGGTATGCTTCGTTCTGCAGGGCGATCGTATCGACAAACAATTTTTCGAAATGCGTGCCCCGGATTTCCTGCGGGATAACGAAATCCTTGTCCAGGGTAATGTAACGTTGCGACTTCTCGGTGTAGGAGCAGAGGCGAAACTTTTCGACCTCTTCCATCGCCAGACGCGAAACTCCTAAAATATCGAGGTTAAAAACCGCGTGCTCTGCCACCGAATGATGGCCCATTTTAAAAATAATGGTGGAATTTGAACGCCTTGATTTCTCAACTTCCGTGCGCGCTTCTTTTCTTATTTCATTGATGGGCCTGGCGTCACGGCTGATACGGGCATACGCGGCAGAAAGGACCTCGGGGGTCACATCGTTACGCTTACCCGCTTTTTCCTGAAGTTCATTCAAGACTTCCGTATCAACATTATACCCCGCAAGATATACTTTCATGGTTCACCGCCCTCCGTTGTCTTACGCTACGCCTTCATCTTCTTTATGTCCGCACAGAAGTGCTTTCTTAACCAGGGACCGTGCAACTTTTACCGCATCAACACCGTCTTTTGCGTACGCCGCCCCTATAGCGTGAGCAAACGATTTATTTACCACTGCACCGCCGACCATAAACTTGCACAGCAAACCCTCTTTGCGCGCACGCGTAATGATCTCTTTCATGCTTACCATGGTCGTGGTCATCAGCGCTGAAAGCCCGACGATGTCGGGAGAATGCCTTTTAATGGCGCGAACGACTTCCTGCGCCGATATGTCTTTACCTAAATCGATGATTTCGAAGCCATGGTTCCTAAGGAGCAGAGCAACTATGTTCTTGCCGATGTCGTGGATATCACCTTCGACAGTTGCCAAAAGAACAACACCCTTTGCTTCGCGCGCGTGTCCACCTTCAAGAAAGGGCTCTAACTGCGCAACCGCCTGTTTCATGGCCTCTGCGCTGGCAATCAGTTGCGGCAAAAAATATTTTTTCGTTTCAAAATAAACGCCTACCTTAATGATCGCGGGCACCATAAAACTCTGCATGAGCGTATACGCAGGGATCTTTGCGGCAAGGGCCCGTGTAATGAGATTTCCGATACCTTCTCTATTGCCCTCAAGGATAGCTTCAAAAACCTGCTCTCCAACGGGTAACTCTTTTGTTACGCGTGAAATCTTCTTGGAAGATGCCCGTAAAGAGTAGCGGGCAATGAACTTTCGGCCCTCCTTGTCTTTATTGAGCAGGAAATCGTGCGCATACCGGTTACGGGTTATTTTGTTGTCGCAAGGGTCAGCTATCGCAGAAGAAAGACCATGCTGTTTTGCCAGCGTAAGAAATACTTTATTTATAAGGTGCCGCTGGGGCAGCCCGAACGAAACATTAGAAAGCCCCACAATCGTATTACATTTCAGGACACGCGCGCACCAGCGTATCGTTTCTAACGTGACCAA
>JAQUOR010000198.1 GCA_028717025.1 Candidatus Omnitrophota bacterium
TGACGTAACGCTGGGTCTTAAAGAAGGTATCAGAAAAAATGATCTGGAAGAAAAGATGAAAGGCCATATATGCGCGCAGGCGCAGATTATCGGTTTATACAAACGGTAACGCTGCACATGGATGCGACTCGGCGGGACACGAAAGAAAAAACGGGCTGTGGTTAAAAAGAGAAGGGGGGATGTATGAACGAATATGGAAGTAAAATTTACGAATATGTCATCCAGTACGGAACGAAGATTGTCGCGGCATTGTTGATTTTTATTATCGGTAAGTGGTTTGCGCGTCTTTCTTCGCGATTTACAGAGCACATTATTATAAAGGCAAAAGTGAACAAGACCCTGGCTTCTTTTACCAGGCATATTGTTTATTTCGGTATGCTTACCTTTGTGGTAATTGCTGCTTTGGATAAAATAGGGGTCCAGACGACTTCATTCATCGCTATCATCGGCGCAGCCGGTTTAGCGGTAGGTTTGGCATTGCAGGGTTCGCTGGCAAATTTTGCCGCAGGAGTGATGTTGATCATTTTTGAACCTTTTCGGCTGGGAGATTTTATCGAAGCGGGCGGAGCTTCGGGAACAGTGGAAGAGATCCAGATGTTCAGCACCGTGCTCATTGCGCCGGATAAGAAACGTGTGATTGTTCCGAACTCAAAAATTACCGGGGATAAAATAACCGTGCATCCGACCGCTAATAAATTTTAAGGGACTGCATAAGGAGCAAGGAGGATAGCTTTTAAAAGCGGGCATGCGGGGAGCATAGAACCTTGTTTTTTACGAAAGAAAGAGATACAATAATACACTGAAGAAAAATAGGATTTAAATGGTTAAGATGTGGGTCCAAAAATTAGTTTTGATTTTTGGAGGTTTTTTAAGGTGGTCGGGCCGCCATCATGCAGCGAATGCAGATGACGGTTTTTTGTTCTCTAAAGTGCGCGTACGGGAAAAAAGAGTGGGAAAAATATGAAAAGGTATGTAATAATCGAACGTCTTGTAAGCTTTCTTAGGAGCGTTAAGGTTACCGATGTAATCGATATCGGGATCATTGCGTTATTCATTTATTTAATACTGATTTGGTTTACACGGGCGCGTGCGAAATTCATGTTTATCGGAATGCTTGTGTTGGGAGGCATCTATCTTCTGGCCCGTTTCTTCGGCCTTTATCTGACAACTATGGCGCTTCAGGCATTTTTCGCCGCAGCCCTTATTATGATAGTCGTAATATTTCAAGACGATTTCCGCCATTTTTTTGAAAACATTGCTATGTTAGGAAGGATCCGTCGCCGGCAATTATCAGCTTCATCCAGTCAAAACATAGATATTTTGAGTAGTGCCCTGGCTGATTTGTCACGAAAGAAAATAGGGGTTTTGGTGGCTATCCGGGGCATAGATCCCCTTGACAGGCACCTTGAGGCCGGTATTACTCTTGACGGGTTGTTAAGCCAGGTATTGCTTGAAAGTATTTTTGAACGTCATTCGCCCAGTCATGACGGTGCGGTGGTCATAGAGGGAAATAAAATCGTTAAATTCGGTGCTTACCTGCCGCTCTCTGCTAACATTAAAGAAGTCGGACGGCTGGGGACGCGGCACGCGGCTGCCTTGGGACTCGCGGAACGTACCGACGCATTTTGCCTCGTGGTGTCGGAGGAAGACGGTACGATTTCGGTGGCTGAAGAGGGGAAGGTAAAACACCTTAAAGATTTTGCACAACTTCAAACTGTTCTTGAAAGTTTTTATCAAAAAAAATTCCCGCGAAAAAAAGGAAAAATCCTCACAAATTTCCTTAAGCTGCATTTCGCAGAAAAAATTATCGCATTCGTTATCGCCGCAAGCCTTTGGTTTATTTTCGGGCATCGTACGGAACTTATCCGCCGCGATTTCATTGTTCCTCTGGAGTACCGTAATCTTGCGCCCAACGTAATCATCAAAGAACCAAAGCCTAAAGAAATCACCGTTACTCTTAGCGGCTCGGAGCAGGATTTTAACCTTATAAAGCCGGACGTACTCAAATTATCCCTGGATATGGCAGGCATTCAAGACGGCAAAACCGTTTTTCAATTAACAAAAGACTTAATCGGTCCTATCGCCACTCTTTCGGTGGTCAATATTGAGCCTGGCGAGATCGCTCTTGATGTGCACAGAATGATTTCCTTGACCATACCCATAGAATTGCTTACTAAAGGTAAACCATCCCCTGGAGTTGTCGTCAGTGAAATAAGGATTGAGCCTAAAGAGGTAGCGGTTACCGTTCCGAGTACGGTTCCTCGAGATAAGTTTACGATAACTACCGAGCCGGTCGATTTAGGTCCAATAACCGAAACGACAACCGTAGTGCCTGCGCTCGCGGTTGCACCTGACATTCGTTTTCCCGGCGACAAACGTCCGGATGTCAAGGTGATCATCGAGGTCCCTAGGAAAGTCGAAGCTCCCACGCAAGAGGAGAGCAAAAGCGAAGTTGCCCCGGGAGTTTAACATATCGCCGCGCAATCATATTTTTTAAGACGTCGCGGTTCAGATGCGAAGCGGCGAAACGAAACCGGCGTTAATTTCTTGTACTTCACGCATCTTAAAAAATATTTCTAATAGCGCATCACGGAACGTGCCATGATGGAAAAAACTCTTCAAACTATAATTTTCAATAACCGCATTTTAGATTATTGCATCAACCTTCTTATTTTTTTAGTTGCGATTTTATTTATTCTCGCGTTTAAAAAATTTATTCTTATACGATTGAGAAAGTGGGCCGATAAAACTGCAACAACCCTGGATGATTTTTTGATTTCTATCATGCAGCATTACGTTTATCCGGTGCTGTATTTCGCAGCTCTGTATCTGAGCGTACACAATCTTGTTTTGCCTTCCCGGGTGGATAAAACGATTAATGTCTTAGGAATGGTCATCGTAAGTATTTTCGTCATTCGCGCCCTCATCGCTGCCATAACCTACGTATTTCATAATTACCTGACGCAGAAAGAAAAAAATGAAACCAGGGAACGCAGTTTCAAGGGTATACTTTCCGTGGTTAAGGTAATCATCTGGGGGGTGGGTATTGTTTTTCTTCTTGATAATTTGGGGTTTAAAGTTTCCGCAATAGTCGCCGGCTTAGGTATCGGTGGCATAGCGGTAGCGCTCGCAGCCCAGGCAGTCCTGGGAGATCTTTTTAGCTATCTCGCAATATTACTTGACCGGCCCTTTGAGATCGGCGATTTTATTGTCGTAGGTGATTACTTAGGGACAATCGAGCATGTGGGGATTAAGACAACAAGGATACGCAGTCTCGGAGGAGAACAGATAGTTTTTTCCAACACCGACCTTACAAATTCACGCATGCGTAATTATAAACGCATGGATAAACGCCGTATTGTCTTTACGCTCAGAGTTACGTATCAGACTACGCTTGCGCACACAAAAGAAATCCCCGTCATCATTAAAAAAATTATCGGGGACGTTAAGGATGCTTTCTTTGATCGGGCGCATTTCTTTGCCTTTGGTGATTTCAGCCTTATTTTTGAAATTGTTTATTACGTGGCAAGCCAGGATTATAACAAATATATGGATATCCAGCAGGAAATTAATTTTGCCATTAAAGAAGAATTCGCAAAGCGGGGCATTGAATTTGCCTATCCGACGCAGACATTGCACATCGAAAAATAGATTTATTTTTTACTGCATAGATAAAAAATCATCCGACGAAAAGGAGTTGAAAAAAATGAAAAGAATACTTTTATTTATTTTGCCAATTTTGATTATCGTTGCGGTCGTATTGACCGCATTTGGAATAATACAAATTCGTTCCGAAGAAGAAAAATTAATGGATGATCTTCAGCGAAAAGCTAAGACCGTCGCCGAGAGCGTGGATCTCGCGGCGCGATATGCGTTGGTCAATAATGATTTAAGAGTGGCGAACCGGCTCGTAGAGAAATTCCAGAAAAGAGAACGTTTGCAGGGATGCGTTGTGTACGACAAAACCGGCCAGGTTTTAGCCATCACCGAGCGTATTGCCG
>JAQUOR010000199.1 GCA_028717025.1 Candidatus Omnitrophota bacterium
AAGTGAGCAATACCGCTTGGAATTTTATCCCGGTCGTCAACATCATTCACAGCGAAACGAATATGAAGATGCAGATGCTCGTGATTAGATTCTCGAAGGATGGGACGGTGGAGGATTATTCGCTTATCAATTCGGATAAGTCGATAAAGTATGGATTGGTGTCGTAAGAGAGAATGTCCAGAAAAAGAAGTTAGCCGGAGAGTCGCCCTCTCCGGTTTTTTTGAGGAAATTTGCTTGACAAATAGCAAGTTGTCGTTTTATAATTAAAGCATGACGAACCAGGGCAACCTTCTTACATCAACCCAGGCGGCGAAGATCCTCAAGGTTTCACGGCAAGGCCTCGCTTATCTTGTGGACAAAGGAAAAGTGAAACCGGAACGTGTTGTCGGCCGCTACAAGCTCTTTTCCGAGGCAGAGATATTGGCGTTTAAGGCGAAACGCTGATTTTTTTTAACTGGTCGCTTGCTAATTGTCAAGCGAAAACAAAAAGGGGGATGGTGTGTTGAAGACAGATATGGCCCTATTGGATCTCAAAGACGCTCTTAATATGGAGATAGCTTCTTTGAGGGTCGCAAAAATGCACTTCAGCGATGTTCTTGACGACTTCAAGGATGATTTAGGAGAAGGATTGAGAAACAATCTTTCTTTGATTTGCGATGCGCTGCACAACAGCATCGAGCATATTGAAAAGAGGATCGCTTAGAGATGAAAGCAAAAAAGAAAGAGACCTGCAAAAATTGTGCCCTTGTTCAAGCTCTACGGATGGAATTGGATGCAGAAAGAAGAGCCCATGTGGATGATGCGACTATTAAAATTGTGGTCGATTCTTCAGCTTGGAAGAGGAAACGAAGAATAGGGTCAGAGACGCGCGGACGGAAGCGAGAAAAAAGAAATATAAAAATCCGTACAGAATATAAGCAAGAAAGGGCTAAGGGGAAAAGCAGGGAAGATATCCTTGATATTTTTGAACAAAAATATAGTCGAGATAGGAATACACTTCGGAAAATATGCTTATCTAAAAAATATGATTTTTAATTAAAGGATGTTTTTTGAAACTTGTGAGACTCGGTCTTTATGACCGGGTCTTTTTTTGTTGGTATGGGTGTCATAAATAAGTGCAAAAAGTAGCATTTTTTGTGTGGATTAACTTTCAAGATATACCAGGTTATACTTTTGACAAAAGGGGTGGGTTATGGAAAAAAACACTTTTATGATAAGCGAAGCAGCGCATCTTGCCGGAGTGCATCCGAACACAATTCGGCGGCATATCAAGCGCGGTTTGTTGCCGGAACCGCCGCGTATGTGGAATAAGTGGCGTGTCTTTAACGAGAAGTACGTTATTAAGATCAAGGAGCTGATCAATGGAAAAATCTGAACTTGAAGAAATCAAGGGCACGACTCTTGAGGAAGTCGATAGGGCGGCAGTTGATGGGAAAGTCGGCGTTTTGGAAGGAATCATCAAAAGGGCCGCGGACGAAATCAAGAAGATCAGAGACGCGGCCCATGAGCGCGCATGGCTTGCGAGTCCGGAGGGCAAAGCCTGGAAAAAGAGACAGGCCGAAGAAGCGAAGCTCGAAGCTGTTTATCAGAAACAGGTTGAGGAGATTTATGCGGCCAAAGTCCTCCTGGCAAAGCGCGCGCTTGTGCTTGAGCGACTCGCCGACGATCTCTTGAAGACGGCGAAGATCGACAATAACGACCTGCGGCTGGCGCAGATCATGGACGAACAGGATAGATTACGTGCCGTAGTGGCTGCAGCATATCGAGCGAGGTGGTGAATTATGCCAGATGATCTCACGCTTCCAGAAAATAATGATCTTATCCCAGTTGACGATGGCGAAGGTTTTACGCCCGAAGGCCTCGAAAATGATCTTATCCCGGACCGGCCTGTCGTCGAATCTTCCGAACCTGACATTTTGCGGAAGCTCCAGGATAATCCGAGTTTTTCAGTCGGGAGATTTGTTGTTTCCAAAAAATTCAATCATGACGGCGGAGAAGATCGGATTAGAGTCTTGGACGCCGAGATGGACGAAGAGGCGGAGTTTCCTTTGTCCGATTTGAAAGGCGTCAGGGACGAAACAGGCCTTAAAAAAATTTTCGACGAGGTTTGATCATACAGATGAAAAACATTTACTTTGACACAACCGATTTTGACGAGAAATTTCAGAAGATCATTAAAGAGACATACCCGGAGCTTATCAAGAAAGGTTTGGCCCGCGCCATGTTCAACCTGATGCGCGATTGCGTCATGCAGGCGCCGACGGTTCCCATTCGCGAGGGATGGTTACGCGGGTCCGCGAGTATCTTCGTGCAGAACAAGCTCGTAGGCGTTTCACCCTACGGCAAGCCAGGGTTTGCTACGACGAATCTGGCCGCGGCGATCACCGCAGGAAAATACGTCGGGACGATTATTTTTAATACGCCTTACGCGGCGAAGATACATGAGGGCATCGGCTTTAAGTTCCGCGAACCGAGCGCGGGCCCGAAATACCTCGAGGCGAAGCTCATGGGCAACGGCAGGTCCTACATGCAGGAGATCGCGGACACGATCAAGGCGGGGGCAAGATGATCACTCTAAAATTCTACCCCGAACGATTCGGCAAAGAGCGCAAGGAATACTCGCTTGAGTTTTCCCGCAGCAAGCTCTTAAAGGACTATCTCGCCGAGGCCGGATATCAGGCCGACGGCAACGACATCATCGTCGAGGGCAAGGTCTTTGATCGCGTGGACGTTCCGATAGACAACCAAAGCTAGATCATCATCACGCCGAAGATCGAGCTCGGGGCTATCGGCGCAGCGATCGGAGGGTTGATTGCGTGGGCGAAAGTGCACCCCATAATCTTTTGGGGCGTTTCTTTGATGGCGGGCTACTCGATCTATTCCGCAGTTTCAGCGAGCATGAGGATGCGGAATTTCGGGACCGGAGAGGGCGGGATCGATATATTTCCCTTAACCTTTAGCGAGGAAATGAATTGAGTTTTTATATTGTCTGTCTGACCCCAGATCTCATAGCTATGGCCGCAGATCGGCAAGTGGTTGATGCCGATTATAACTTACTCTACAAGGAGAAGAAGATTTACCGTCTGAAGGGTGGATTTTGGGGGATTGGAATTGGTCTTACAAGCTTTGTTGGAGGTTATTTGAACCTTCTGCAAAAGACCCCATTTAAGACAAGCCGCGCAAAATTTCTTGGTTCCATCATGAATTTGACATATCGAGCTATTCAGAGGCTTAAATTTCGGCTGTCTGGCGATTCTGGATTGATAATTTCTGGGTTTGAGAAAGGGAGTCCTGTATTAATAAATTTGAAATCAACCTATCATTTCAAGCCGATATTTCAAAAGACCGGCTATGCCTATTTGCTTCGTCATGCGCCAGAAGAGATATTGAAAAATGACATCGTGCAAAAAATGAAAACATTCGGCGGCCTGCTTCATTACGGTGCCAGCATAGAACAACAAAAAGACTATTTGTTTGAGATTTTTTCCAATATCCTGCGCCTGCAACATGATTTTTACGACTTTGTGTCGTCGGAAGGTGATGTTGTCTTTGCTTTTCCAAATGGATCCTATGAGCGCAAAGCAATTAATGCCAATGACCATAAATCATGACAATGACGACTTCCTATGGACCAAAATACCCAAAAACTTAGCGAATTTTCCATAAACGACCTTTTTCAGGCGGCGTTGCTTTACACGAAGGGGCTCAAGCTCCTGCGCGTCACGGTCGGCGTCCCGAGGTCTACGTTTGTCTTCGCGGACCGGGCGAAGTGCGAAGACCTCTGCGCGGCCTACTGGCGCAAAGAGGCCCAGGTCGACGCCGCGAGCTTCACGGAGGCCTATTGCAGCCTGAAAACACGACTGAGGCAACGATGAAGATGTCCGCCGCCTGCCGGCTTGTTCTCATGAATCTTTGGCGCAAAAAGGATTATTTCTGTAGGAAGGAAAGGCTTGCCGGTGACGGGTCATTTTACACGAGTGATGAAGACCTGGCCGAGCA
>JAQUOR010000200.1 GCA_028717025.1 Candidatus Omnitrophota bacterium
AAAAAATTCAAAATGCGCTACCAGGAATGGGTCACCTCCCTTAAAGCAAAAGCGACGATTAAAAACTACTATCGATGAAAGCGGTCATTATTACCACCGGGGACCCTGCCGGCTGCGGCCCTTTTATTACGTTCAATGCCATTGATACGCTGCGAAAGTTGCCGCTTGAATTTTTCGTTATCGGCGACAAAACGCTCGCAGAAAGCATCCCCGCATATCACCGCGTCAAACAGCGAATCACTTTTATCGATGCGGCAACGCCGGGTATTAATCGTTTGAAAAAGGGATTTGCCTCCAGACTCTCAGGGTACGCTTCACTCTGTTATCTTGATACGGCGTTAAAAATGATGCAAAAGAATTCAATCGCGCGTCTCGTTACTGCTCCGCTCTCAAAAGAGGCAGTACAAATGCTCAAGCCCGGCTTTACGGGCCATACCGAATATCTGGCAGATCATTTTTCAACTACCCGCGTGGCGATGATGATGGTCTCCCATACTTTAAAAGTGATCCTTTTTACGCGCCACTGCCCCTTACGCGAGGTGTCCCATTACATTACCGAAAAATCGCTGTGCGACACTTTTTCCCTCGCCTATCAGTCGCTCGTAAAAACATTTAAAATAAAGAAACCAAGGATCGCGGTAACCGGCGTCAATCCCCATGCCGGGATAAATACTTTTTTGGGCAAGGAAGAAAAGATCATTTCTGCGGCGGTTAAGAAATTCTCAAGCTTTGTCCATGGTCCGTATCCGGCAGACACGCTTTTTATCAAAAATGGCACACCGGCATACGATTGCGTGATCTGCTGTTACCACGACCAGGGTATGATTCCTTTTAAGCTTTTGGCGTTTAAAGAGGGGGTTAACGTAACTTTAGGGCTTCCCATCATACGGACATCTCCCGATCATGGCGTTGCCTACGATATTATGCGGAAAAATAAAAAACCTTTCTTTACCTCGATGGTAAAGGCCATACAACACGCCGCAACCCTGTCGCTATGAAACAAACCCGCGCATTAAGTCAGGTGTTCTTAAGAGATACGGTGTATCTGGATACGATCATCCAGTCCCTGGACATCGAAAACGAGAGTGTCCTTGAAATCGGGGCAGGAGCAGGGGCAATCACCGAAAAGCTGAAAAGTAAGGCACGAAATCTTTATTGCGTAGAAATTGACCGCCGGTTCGCGCTACTCCTTGAAGAAAAATTCAAAAATTGCCTCAATGTCACAATACTGAATGCCGACATTCTTACATTACCCCTGGCACGTTTTAACACGAAAATGGTCATCGTCGGAAATGTGCCTTATCTTATCAGTAATGAACTCATACGCTACCTGGTAGAAAACAGCGCATTTATTGAGCGTGCATATCTTACGTTTCAAAAAGAATTTGTCGATAAACTTATTGCCCGCGAATCGATGAAGGCGTACGGTTTTTTAAGCTGCTTCATCCAGTATTATGCCAAAGTCGAGAGATTATTCGATATACCGGCACAGGCGTTTTCCCCTGTACCCAAGGTCGATTCCAGCTTTGTGCGGATCGAATTTAATCAAACGCGTCCCTTAACCGATACGCGTCAAAAGTATCTCTTTACGCTGATACGGCGTGCTTTTAGCCAGCGCAGAAAAAAAATCATTAATTCGCTCCCCCAGCTTAAAAACCAGGAACCGCTCCTTAAAACACTGGGTATTTCCGCCAATGCCCGCGCAGAGAACATCTCCCTTGACGCATACATTGCGCTCGCAAATGCCCTTTCTTAATCTAATTGATGGAAAAACCCGGATTTTCAGTCCGCAAAGCACTCGCGTAAGGGAAATCCGTTACTCCCAAATTGCTTAAAATTATCTGCTTTTAAATTCCGCTATCTGTGGTAATATGTGTGACTTATTACACGGGTCTTACGACGTATTGAAATAAAACTATTGGGGTTAATTATTTGACACTATCCCGCCTCCGCTATATACGGAGTAATTTGCTTCGCAATTTACTCTCGACTTCGGCGGGATCAATTCGACTAAGCGATTTTCCAGCCATATAGCCTGTGAAACCGCAAGTCTCATTGAGGAGGTTCCATGTTCGATCTGAGCAAATTGGGCGATATGTCGAAATTAGCAGCACAGGCAAAAGAAATCCAACAAAACCAGGATCGCGCAACACGGGAACAAACGGAATTATTACGTACGATTTTAAAACGGCTTGAAGAAATCATCGTGTTGCTTAAAAAAGACGCTTAACCCTTAAGGTAAACGCCAATGTCAAATCAGCGTATTTCTCCCAGACAAAAAAACATACCGAGGGTATTACGCCAGAAAACCGCGATATTAAAAGACTCTCTGCGCCTGGCTAAAAAAATTAAAACCGGCGCACCAGGTAAACCATGAGCGAAAAAACTATCGACTTAGGACTCTGGGTACGCGAGCGGATAAAGCATGATGAGATTTCCCGGTATCTAAAGGGCTCCCGGGATTTCATTCACGATGACGAATTCGAAGAATTGTTAAAAACCCAGCATGATGTTTCAGGACCCCGCGTACGGGATATTATCGCAAAGGCTCTGTCTATTCAAACACTCACTTTGGAGGAAGTTGCAACCCTGCTTAACGTTACCGATGAAGCACTCTGGTCTTTAATGCGCCAGGCGGCAGCGACCATCAAAGAGAAAGTCTACGATAACCGCATTGTTACGTTTGCACCAATGTATATCGGCAATCTTTGCGTTAACCACTGCCTTTATTGTGGTTTTCGCAACGGCAACACTGCCATTACGCGCAAAATCCTGACGCTTGAGGAGATACGGCACGAAACCGAGATATTGACGGGCCGCATCGGCCATAAACGCCTTATGCTTGTCTGCGGAGAACACCCTTTAAGCAATATAGAGTATCTCACCTCGGCCATAGCCGCAGTGTACGCTACTCAAACCACGACCAAAAACAATACGCTCGCGGGCATCCGCAGGATCAATGTAAATGCGCCGCCATTTTCGATAGAGGAATTAACGATGCTGCGCCGCGCGGGCATTGGAACATACCAGGTATTCCAGGAAACATATCACCACAAGACTTACGAAATGCTGCATCCACACGCATCGGTAAAGTCGAATTACCAGTGGCGGCTTTACAGCATGCACCGCGCCCTTGAGGCCGGCGTTGACGACGTAGGTATCGGAGCGTTATTCGGTTTATACGATTGGAAATTCGAAGTCATAGGATTGTGCGCCCACGCGCGGGAACTTGAAAAATTATTCGGTATCGGGCCGCACACCGTGTCTTTTCCCAGGCTCGAACCGGCACTTAACACTCCTTTAGCGTTAAACTCAAAATATAAGGTAAGCGATAACGACTTTAAAAAAGTCCTTACTGTCTTGCGTCTCGCTATACCGTATACCGGCATGATTCTCACTGCCCGGGAAAACTCACGCATCCGACGGGAATGCATTCCCTTAGGCATCACTCAAACGGATGCTTCTACAAAAATAGGGGTCGGCGCCTACAGCCACGAATCAACCAGCCAGGAAGAGACGCGTCAACAATTTTTGTTAGGTGACACGCGCAGCCTCGATGAAGTAGTGCGGGAACTTGCACACGCCGGTTATATAACTTCATTTTGCACTGCCGGCTACCGCTGCCAGCGCACGGGAAAATGTATTATGGAGCTTTTACGCACGGGCAAAGAGGGTAAATTCTGTAAATTAAATGCTGTGCTTACTTTTCGCGAATGGCTCGATGATTTTGCAAGTGAAAAAACAAAGGAAATAGCAGAAAAAATCATAAATCGCGAGATTGCCCGGATCAAAGAGACAATGCCCGGTGTATTTGAGAAATTCTTCCAATATTATACCCGTATTACCGCCGGCGAACGCGACCTCTACTTTTAGCCTTAAGCCCTACCCGGGTAGATTCTGACACATTTCCCTCTCTCCCATATTCATAACCAATTGAATTTCAATGTATTACGAAATAAGTTGACTTTTATCTACA
>JAQUOR010000201.1 GCA_028717025.1 Candidatus Omnitrophota bacterium
GGAGGACGGTGGAGTATTTTAAGAAAATAGCGTATTGAATTTAATTCAGCGTGAACAAGGTCTCGCCTCGAGGCGAGGCCTTGAGGTGAGACCATGAATACTACATACGCAGTTATTTTGGCGGGCGGCGTAGGGAGCCGGTTCTGGCCCCTTTCGCGTGAAGCGGAGCCCAAACAGTTCCTGCAGTTTATGGGCGATCGTTCGCTTTTACAGGAGACGATCGCGCGCGTCGCGTCGTTTGTGCCGCCTGAGAATATCTATATCATCAGCAACGAACAGTATAAGTTTCAGATCCAGCACCAAGTGGCTAATTTTAAGGTGCCCGCCGGCAACCTGATCCTTGAACCTCAGGGGAAGAATACGGCTCCCGCCGTGGGCCTGGCCGCGGGCTATATTTACAAGCGTGACCCCGATGCGGTGATGGTTGTTTTGCCGGCCGACCACCACATCGGCAAACCGCAGAAGCTCGCCGCTATCTTTAAAGGAGCTGTTGAGACGGCGCGGGCCGATAAGCTGGTAACGATCGGTATCGTTCCAACGTCCGCGCATACGGGGTATGGATACATCAAGATAAAGTCTCAGCGTCTCAAAGTCTCAAGGTCTCAAGCGAAAGCCTGCCCGGTAGAAAAGTTTGTCGAAAAGCCGGACAAGAAGAAGGCCGAGAGGTTCTTCAAGGACAAAAAATATTTTTGGAACGCAGGGATGTTCGTCTGGAAGGCGCAGGTCATCCTTGATGAGATCAAGGCCTATCTTCCGGAGCTTTACCGGACATTGGCCCTGTTGTCTCAATCGAGGGAATTCGACGCGCGCGTGTGGGCGAAGATCCATCCGATCTCCATCGATTACGGCGTTCTTGAAAAATCAAAACGCGTTGTTGTCATTCCGGCCAAGGACCTTGATTGGAGCGATCTGGGTTCCTGGTCGTCTTATTGCAAGGTGTGCGCAAGGGACAAAAAGGGCAATGTTCTCAAAGGCGACAGCGTGGATGTCGATTCCCGTGATATCGCCGTCTTCGGCAAGGGGAGGCTGGTCGCGACCATCGGTTTAAAAGATGTCATTGTCGTGGACACGGATGACGCGCTGTTGGTGTGCCACAAGGACCGCACAGAAGACGTCAAAAGGATCGTAGAACACATCCGTTCGAACAACCGTCCGGAACACGCCGAGCATAAGACCGTCAAGCGGCCGTGGGGGTCGTATGCGGTCATCAATATGGGGAATGGGTTTAAGGTCAAGGTCGTCCAGATCGATCCGCACAAGCGATTAAGCCTCCAGCGTCATTTCCACAGGAGCGAACACTGGGTGGTTGTAGAAGGCGAGGCCAAGATCACGATCGACAGGGATACGTATTTCCGCGGGGCCAACCAGAGCATCTACGTCCCCAAAAAAGGCACGCACCGGCTGGAGAACGCCACAGACAAGCCGCTCAAGATCGTCGAGGTCCAGTGCGGCTCATACCTGGAAGAGGATGACATCGAGCGTCTGAGCGATGACTTCATGCGACGGTGAGCGAGGTTCGACCTCGGCCGGTTGAAGATTGGATGTTAACGTGACTACCTACGAAAGATTGAGACAATTGGAAAAGAAGCGCGGACGTAAACATGGCGCGGCCCTGGAAAAGGCTGTTTGCCGCCAGACGGCCGTGGTTGCAGACAGGGATTTCCGTAAAGAAGAGGCCCAGAATGCGGCGCCTGTCAGCCGGGGGGACGAAAGATCGGCCGGCCGATTGTATCTGACGATATTTATTATTGTTTTCGCGCTTTCTGTTGCGGGCCTATCGGCATTTTTTATGGCTCAAAGCCGGGCATTAAGCCAGGATTTCCGCTGGCAGATGGGAGAGCTTAAAGGCCGCTTGGAGGAATCTTCCCGCCAAAACCGGGCGTTGGAAGATGGCTTGAAAAAGACCTCATCCGCTTTGGCCGGGATCGAAGATAAGCTTGCCGAGTCTCTAAGAAGTCAAAAAGAGCAGTATTCCCGTATTTCCGAACTCAAAGCCCAGCTTGACGCGGTCAATAAGCGTTTGAATTCCGTCACGCAGGACCTTCGGAATCCTCCGCCAGGAACTTGATGGGGATAGTCCGTGCGGAGCCGAGCTTTTTGTGTCGTCTGCGAGGAGTTCGGCTTCGACCAATAAGGAAAATTTTGTTCAAACGGAGTGAACGAGGTCTCACCTCGAGTGGATGGATAGTTTATGGAACAAGCTCTAAAATATAAGGCTCTGCATAGTATTAAGTGGCGAGTTGGTTTGGATATCGCGCAAAAAGTCATTTTTTTCTTGGCCTCCATTATTGTAGCGAGACGACTTGGGCCAGAGGCTTATGGTGTTTTTGCTTTCGCGCTTGTCGTTATTGGTTCTTTCGAGGTTTTTAAGACCCTGGGATTCGATTCAGCCTTGATAAGAATGGAGAAGGATGTTGCCAAAGCCACAGATACCGCCTTTATAATTATTCCTCTGTCGGGAATCATATTGTATTTGTTGTTATTTGCGTTGGCGCCATTCCTGGCTCATAGTTTTCACGCCCCCGAATTGAAAGCCGTCCTTCGGATCCTTGGCCTTGTTTTTGTCTTTAGTTGTTTTGCGAAGGTATCCGCTACGCTCCTCGTTAAAAAAATGCAATTCAAGAAAATTGCCCTTGCTGAATTTTGTGGCGCGCTGGCCTTTTCAGTTATTTCCGTATTATGTGCTTTGTCTGGCTTCGGGGTATGGGCGTTGGTTTATGGCTATGTGACCAAAGTTGTTATTTATTCTTTCCTGGTATCTCTTTTTGCAAAATGGACGCCGAAGTTTCAATTTGATCCCAAGATAGCCCGGGACATGTTTCACTTCGGAAAATTTGTTTTTTTGGGTGTTTTTGTTTGGTTTCTCAGAAAAAATCTGGATAATTTTTTAGTGGGAAAGTTGATCGGGATGACGGCCCTAGGGCTCTACGCCCTTTCATTTAATCTTTCCAATTTCCTTAGCGATTATCTTTCCGGACATATTTCCACGGTGATGTATCCGGCTTTCTCAAAGCTTCAAAATGACCCCCATTCGCTGGAAAAAGCTTTTTTTAAAACAGCAAAGATGTTGTCTATGATTGTGCTCCCTTTTGGGGTTTTGCTATTCTCGTTGGGGGGCGATATTGTCAAAATTGTCTATGGAGAAAGATGGATTGAGGCGATTCCAGTTATCAGAATTTTAGCTTTGGGCGGCATTTTTAATGCCTTGCAGCCGGTTTTTACGCCCTTTTTTCTTGCTGTGGGAAAACCAAAGAATAATTTTTATATTTCTTTAATTCAGGTTATTTTATTTTTTACCTTGATCACGCCCATGGCGTCCCTATATGGAATTGTCGGAGTTGCCATTGTTGTTTCAGTCGCAAGCTTGTTAGGTTTCTTGGTTTGTCTTTTCTTGCTGGCGAAAGAGTTGAACTGGACCATCAAAGAAGCCGGAGATTTTTTGAAAACAACCGTGCTTTCTTCAGTCGTCATGTTGATCGCGATTCTTTTTGTTAAGGGTTTCAAATATTATTCCAATGCGCAAGGCGTTAACAATCTAAATTTTATTTTATGTTTGTTTGTTGGGCTAAGTGTATATTTTTTAGTTCTGCGGCATCTCGACAGATTGTCAATACAAGAGCTCTGGAACTTGATTGTTTACAATCGCAGCCGAGAGAGGCAGTCTTAATGACAATATGTTGTAAATTGTTTATTAATTTATTTGCGTCAAATGTTGCTTAGATGTATTGGATTAACAGTATGAACAATTTGCGATACTTGATGCCGGGTAAGAAAAAAACAATTGGTTATATTGGATGGCTTGGTCATGGAAACCTTGGAGATGAGCTAATATATTATTTAACGAAAAGATTCTTTAAGCCTTTTAATTTACTTGAATTTAAAATAGGAGAAAAGGTCGCCCTGGCAGAAAGTTTTTTGGGTAGGAAGTTATTCGGTGCCGTCTGCTTGG
>JAQUOR010000202.1 GCA_028717025.1 Candidatus Omnitrophota bacterium
TGAGCGAAGAAGCGTTACGCAGTGTAATACCGGGAGTATTCTTCAAACGTGTTATTGCTTCCTTGATATTTTTTGTTCGCTCACCTAAATTCGAACCAAGACCTATAAAAGCATACATTGTTTAGTTATTGTGCGATTATGCGGCGTAAGGAAGCGTAAGAGAATGCCGCTATAGTAAATCGATGGCGTTTTGTATAATTCCTTTGTCAAGAGTCAAGGCAAAACGGATAAAACCTTCACCGTATTTTCCAAAGCCAACACCGGGAGTCGCAATAATACGCTTTTGTGCAATTAAATATTTTGAGAATTCGATAGAAGATTTAAACGCACGGGGTAATTTGGCCCAGACATAAAACGTCGAATCAGCGTAAACAGTGCCGAAGTTTTTTTGTTTCAAATGTTCGACAAAAAAATCCCGGCGTTCCTTGATGGTAGCGCGCAGTGTCGTGCAGTAAGCACCTTCATTGGTAAGCGCGTTTATCCCTGCTTCCTGGATTGCGCCGAATATCCCGGAATCGATATTTGTTTTTACTTTCAGCAGGCCTTTAATCAGATGTTCGTTCCCGCATGCCCAGCCGATTCGAAAGCCGGTCATGCAAAAGGTTTTTGAAAGCGAATGGAACTCAACGGCAATCTCCCGCGCACCGTCAATCTCAAAAATGCTTTTTGGCTTATTGCTAAAATATATTTCCGAATATGCGTTGTCATACGCGCAAATGATCCCGTATTTTAAGCAAAAGGAAATCAGGTCTTTTAAAAAATCGTCCGGCGCGAGCGCGGTCGTTGGATTATTGGGATAATTTACATATATGATCTTCGCTTTATTCCTTACTGACGCAGGTATCTTTTTTAAGTCAGGCAGAAAAAAATTCGTTTCACGCAAAGGCATTTCGTACAGTTTTGCTCCGGCAAAAATCGCCGCGCCGCGATATCCAGGGTATCCGGGGTTGGGTATAATGACATAATCGCCTTTATTGACGAAGGCAAGCGGAAAATGAACGAGTCCTTCTTTTGAGCCGATCAAGGGAAGGATTTCCGTATTTTCGTTCAAAGTAACATTGAAGCGCTTTGCAAACCATTCTTTTATTGTTTTGCGCAGCTCGTATTTCCCCTGGTCAAGCGCATATTTCTGGTTCTCTTTCACGTTCGCCGCGCGGGAGAGCGTTTCGACGATAGGTGCGGGTGCCGGAATGTCGGGATCGCCGATGCTTAGATCGATGAAAGCAACCCCTTGTTCGCGTAATTGCTTTTTTTGCCGGTCGATTTCTGCAAATAAATACGGAGGCAGATCCAATAACCGCTGTGATAACTTAAAATCTTTCATTTCTCCCCCGTGTTGTATGTATGGGTGTCAGCACAGGCCCAGCACATCACTCATTGTATAGAGGCCTTTTTTTTGTTTCGCAACCCACCGTGCTGCCAAAAGCGCTCCTTCTACAAAGATGTCCCGGGTTTTTGCGCTATGGCGCAATTCGATCCTGTCTACTGCGCTCTCAAAGACAATCTTGTGGTCACCGATGATTTCTCCTTCCCTGATTGAGCGTATATCCTCTATTTTTATTTCGAAGCCTTCTTTATTGATCAGCTCGGCCATTTTTTTTGCAGTTCCGGAACGCGCATCTTTCTTGTGAATATGGTGCGCTTCTTCGATTGTTGCCGTGTAGGCGCGTAACAACTGTGCCGCATTTTTAAGGAGGGTAAAAAATACGTTTACCCCTATGCTCATGTTGGGTGAAAAAACAACAGGGATTTCTTTTGCGGCATCTCTGATCTTTTTTTGCTGCGCATCATCAAGGCCGGTCGTGCCGATGACTGCGCATTTTTTATATTTGATCAGATACGCGAGATTTCCAATAGTAGCCGCTGGTGCGGTAAAGTCTATAAGACAGTCACAATTTTTAATTTCATCGGGGTCATCCGAAACCTTAAGGCGGCCCACACGCGTGCCGATATCCGGGTGTCCTTTTCGTTCCAGAGCGGTGACTACCGCAAAGCCAGTATCATGCCTGGCGAATTCGAAAATACGCTGTCCCATTTTTCCGGAAAATCCGGTGATTCCCAGTTTAACCATTGATTTATTTTTCATTTATATAAGTCCGTAACTCTTCAATACTTTTTTTAGTTTTTCAATATTTTCGGCTGCCATTGCACACATAGGCAGGCGTAAATCCGGCGAGCACAATCCCATCAAACTCATTGCGGTTTTAACCGGTATGGGATTGGTTTCGATAAATATGGCTTTTATCAAGGGGAGTAACTTATAATGTATCTCAAATGCTTTGGCGAAGTCTCCCCTCTCAAACGCACTCACTAAATCCGCAACGTCTCGGGGGGCTATGTTTGCAATCACCGAAATAACTCCTGTCCCGCCGATGCTTAAAACAGGCAGCGTCAGAGCGTCGTCACCGGAAAGTAAATCAAAATTTTTCCCGCACAACTGCTTTATACGCGACATTTGTTCTAAATTTCCCGAGGCTTCTTTAATAGCGACGATATTTTTGCAATCCTTTGCAAGCTTAGCGATTGTTTCGGGCTCGATGTTGACGCCGGTCCTCGAGGGAATATTATAAAGAATCATCGGGATATCTGCCGTTTCCGCAATCGCCTTGAAGTGTTCATATAATCCTTTTTGTGTTGGACGGTTGTAGTATGGCGCAACCTGCAGGCTCGCGTTGGCGCCCGCTTTTGCAGCATGGCCGGTCATCATTATGGCTTCCTGGGTCGAGTTGGAACCGGTTCCGGCGATAATCGGGATCCTCCTTTTTGCCTGCTGGATGCAGATCTCGATAACAGAATCGTGTTCTTCGTAAGTGAGCGTTGCCGATTCCCCGGTAGTACCGCAGGGCACAATGGCGCACGTCCCGTTTTTTACATGGAATTCTATTAAATTTCGCAAAGTTTTTTCATCAAGTGTATCGTTTTTAAACGGCGTTACCAAGGCAACAATCGAGCCTTTAAACATAATAAACCCCCTTATACACTATCTGTGCGGTTCCTTCCAGCCATACATCGTTAAATTGTCCGCCGATTTCTTTAAAATAAACTTTTAATACTTCCCCGCTTTTAGTCTCTACATTTATACGCCCGTTATCGAAAGTATGCAGCGTGTAATGCGTAATAAGCGCCGAGGCGACCGAACCGGTCCCGCAGGCAAGTGTTTCATCTTCTACTCCCCGTTCGTAGGTGCGTACTTTTATGGAAGCATCCTTTGCTACTTCCACGAAATTGACATTGGCCCCTTTAGGCGCAAACTGAGGGTGATAGCGTATCTGTCTGCCTAAATCGTGCACAGCAATTTTTTCTAATCCTTCGACAAAAACGACTGCATGAGGTACGCCCGTATTTATAAAATTTACTTTTATGGTTCTATCGCCGATCTTTATCGGGATGCCCGTAGTCATGTCGCTTGGCTCGGTAAATTTTATTTTAACATTTTTGTCCTTTTTCTGTGCTGTGATCAAACCTGCTTTTGTTTGAATTTTAATTTCCACGGCATTTAAACGTTTACTGTAAAAATACGCGCTGCACCTGGCACCGTTTCCGCACATTTCAGCCTCAGAGCCGTCAGCGTTGAATATCCTCATTCTGATGTCGGCGACTTTTGATCTTTCAAGCACAAGGAGACCGTCAGCGCCAACACCAAATTTTCTATCGCACATCTTTTTTGCCAATGTACTATAGTTCCTGGCTTCTCTCTTGGAGTGCGTGACGTCAATCAGGATAAAGTCATTGCCTGAGCCGACTACTTTTATGAAATTAATTTGTTGTTTTGTCATGGGCATTACGCGATGATTTCGTTCTTTATTAAATCCTGAAAACTTTCCCGCTTACGTATTACATATGCCTTATCATTTTTTACTAAAATCTCTGCGGTTCTGCGGCGGGAATTATAATTGCTGGACATGCTTGAGCCGTATGCGCCGGCGCTCAT
>JAQUOR010000203.1 GCA_028717025.1 Candidatus Omnitrophota bacterium
TAATCGATCCGAAGCGTATTGTCATTTGAGAAATAGCCTTGATTTGCAGATTTTAAATCAGGGCTATTTTTGTCATAATAATGTTGTTGTAAAACCAGTAATATTTGTTAGAATGCCAGAATGAAGAAAACGATACTATTAACAGGGGTACTTCTTTTGTTCGTAGCAAAAGTCTATAGCTACGATGCCCATGATTTTCAGATCTGGAACACGGAAGTCGAAGAGATGAAGCTTAATGATTCTTCAAAGCTTGTCTTTGACCAGGAATTCCGATGGGGGGATAACGCCAGCGAGCTTTATTACCAGCATTATGACGCGGGGTATGTTTACCTGCTTAATAAATATTTTAATTTAGGAGGAGGGTTCCGGTACGTTAAGCAAAAGACAGGGGATAAATTCAGGGATGAGAGCGAGCCTTATATAGTATCCTTTCTATACGCTAAGCCTTTTGGTTTTGATCTTTCTAACCGCACCCGTATTGAGTACCGTTATTTTGACTACCAGAAGGACTCCTGGAGATTCCGTAATAAATTCGATATGAAGCTTCCTTTTAAGTTCACTAAGTTTGAGATCCAGCCGATATTTGCCGATGAAGTATTTTTTAAATTTAACGGGTTTGATTTTAATGAAAACAGATTTTACGCCGGATTTGTTTTTAATTTAACTAAGAATATCAAGGGTGAGATCTGTTATATGCTTAGGAGCACTAAGAATACCCTGATCTCAGTTTGGACTGATACAAATGTCCTGACTACGAAGTTAAAGTTAAGTTTTTAGTCTTTTAGAAGTTGAATCGCGGGGAGGTCGTTAAGCGGCCTGAGAGTCTCCGGAAAACGGAGTTACCCGATAAACCTGATCTGGATAATGCCAGCGGAGGGAAGGAGCGGATTTTATGCGGCCCTTATGCGTTTGGCATGAGGGCCGTTATTTTTTCACCTACAAAAGGAGGAATAAATGGAACTGGACGAGATTAAGATATCGCGGGCAATAATTGAGTCTTACCAACAGAAACTGCTTAACGCTCTGGATGTAGATGTGGCAATTGTTGGCGCTGGGCCTGCGGGGATGGTCTGCGGATATTATCTGGCAAGGGCCGGTAAAAAAGTTGTTTTATTTGAACGGAAGCTGTCGGTTGGAGGCGGGATGTGGGGCGGAGGCATTATGTTCAATGAAATAGTCATACAGGAAGAAGCTAAAAAAATCCTGGATGAATTAGGGGTAAAAACGAGAAAGTATGAAGAAGGTTACTATTTAGCCGATTCAATAGATTCTGTATCAACAATATGTTCTAAAGCCGTGCACGCCGGTTTAAAGGTTTTTAATCTGATCAGCGCTGAAGACGTCATGGTGAGAAATAAAAGGGTACGCGGTTTGGTCCTAAACTGGACAGCCGTTGAAATGGCTAATCTGCATGTCGATCCCATTACTATGAGGGCTAAATTTGTAGTTGATTCAACGGGCCATCCTGCGGAAGTAGCCCGCATTGTTGAGCGTAAGAGCGGGATAAGGTTAAAGACAAAAACAGGAAAGACCATGGGAGAACGATCTATGCATGCGGATTTGGGTGAGGATACCATAGTAAAGAACTCCAAAGAAATATGCCCGGGGCTTTACGCCTGCGGAATGTGCGCTAACGCCGTATTCGGAGGCCCGCGCATGGGCCCGATCTTCGGAGGGATGCTTCTTGCCGGAAGAAAAGTAGCCAGGGATTTGATTGAAAAATTGTAATTTTATTATAACTGGTCAGCTCTTGCATTATACGGCGAATAGAGTATAATTTATGTATGAAAAGCATATTCTTGAGAGTATTAATTTGTCTTTTGGGAGCGGCGTTTATCTTCGGAACTCTTTCCGAAATAGCGTATACAAACGTCCTCAGGGATCATTCATGCTGTAAGCAGAAATGCGGGGCTAGCGCTAAATGCCATGATTCTAATAAAGCCTGTATTTGCGGCCATCAGGCAATCCAGGCTCGTCAAGTCAGTAGAGGGATAGTATTTAAGCCGGTCCTGACCGGTTATCTTCCGCAAAGTTTCCGTTTTACCTATAGTTATTTAGCCGTAAGTAATATTTTCCATCCTCCGAATCTTTAACAAGCCTGTAATCTAATCAAACTAGTTATTTAATTTAACTTATTATTAATAGGAGTCTATCATGAAAAAATATATCTTTGTTCTGCCTATTATTGCTTCAATGCTCTTAGGCAGCGGATTCGCCTTGGCTGCAGATACTTGCTGCGCCAAAACCCCATGCGCCTGTTCGAAGGGCGATTGCTGCGCAGGCGGTAAGTGCGCTTGCAACGGAGGGTGCTGCGTTAAAGGCAGCTGTAATTGCGCTGAAGGCGTCTGCGCGTCAAAGTGCAATTGTAGTAAATAGGCAGATAACGTAACAGCCTTGAGGGGACGGTTCTAAGAATAGGATCGTCCCCTTTATTTTATGGAGTGCTTTTTGTCAGAAAATTAAGGAAAAATACTATTGACAAAAACGATAAATGAATGTAACATCTATATTATGAATAGCAATTCAATAACTGAAGAATTAATCGGAATCGGTAAAACGGGCGCTGCTTTAACCCGTAAGGAGAGGGATAAGCAGCTGCGTAAAGCCGATATTATGCGCGCGGCTGAGCGTGTCTTTGCGCAAAAAGGCTACCATAACGCGGCAATGCAGGATATTGCCCGCGAAGCCCAGTATGCCACCGGCACGGTTTACCTGTATTTTAAGGACAAAGAGGCGCTTTATTTTTCTCTTCTTGAAGAGAAGATCAAAGGGCTTAATCTTGTCTTAAAGGAAGCTACGGGCCATATTGCAGACGCCGAAGACAGGCTGCGGATATTTATACATGAAAGCTTGAGCTATTTTCAGAGAAACCAGGATTTTTTCAAAATATTCTTTTCGGAAAGAACGAAAGGCCAGTTGGTAAAGGACGCCAAATTTTCGAAATCCCCCATAATGGCTCAAAATAAAGAGTTGGTTTTAAAGATCATCAGGTCCGGCCAGGAACAGAAGGTGGTCAGAAACGATTTTGAGGCAGCTCAAATTTCCGATATACTCGGTTCGATCTTTATGAACGTCGTTTTTGATCTGTTTAAAGACGCGCCGAGGGATGAAAGTAAATTAAAGGAGATGTCCGGTTTCATTCTTGATATATTCCTAAACGGAGCAGGAAAAAAGCGATGAAGGGTTTTTTGAATTTATTTATTCCCGTTTATATTATTTTATTCCTTTTCGGAAGCTGCTACGCCGAGACTTTGCCGGCGAAACCCGAAGAAAAAATAAGATTGATCACTATCGGCCAGGGTATCGAGATGACCCTGAAGAACAACCATTTAATAAAAGTCGCGCTCCCCGATAATGAAATGAGTTATCAGGATTCGTTGATCTCGCGTTCCGCATTATTACCTAATGTAAATTTAACTGCTACAAAACAATATTTCAGATTCCAGCCGGCGTCAAAGATCGACAATTCAAGCGTTAATACCGCCGAAAAGGACCCGTTTTCTTTCGGGATAGACGTCTATCAGACTTTATTCGATTTCGGTAAAAGCCTCTCCAATTTTCGCGCCTCAAAAGAATTGTTTAAAGCTACTAAAGCGCACACTGAAAGCGTAAAGAGGGTGGCGACCCTGGAATTCATCGTCTCGTATTTTAACCTTTTAGAGGCGGAGAAGATGATCGTCGTAGCCGAAAAAGAGGTAGAGAGCCTTTCTTCTTACCTTAATGACGTGCAGCATCTTTATGAACAGGGGGTAGTGGTCAAGAATGACTTGCTTCCCGCTAAGGTGAAACTTGCCGATGCCAAGCAAAAACTTATCACAGCTTTAAACGCAAAAGAAGTAATAATGGCGCGCCTTAATAATATCCTGGCGCTCCCTCTAAGAGAAAAGGTTACGGCGCAGGATATTGAAATGCAGCCTC
>JAQUOR010000204.1 GCA_028717025.1 Candidatus Omnitrophota bacterium
TATCTTTAACGATGCTTGAGACTTTACCTGTATCAAAACTTGCAAACGGTATGGCTTTTTTACTTAAGCTATTTCGTATGTCTTCGACGGTTTTTTCGAAATCGGTATTTTCTTTATCCAGTTTATTAACGATGAAAAGGCAGGGTAAATTTTCTTTGCGTAAAATATCCCAGGCTTTTTCCGTCCCTACCTCAACGCCGCAAGCCCCATCCACGACTACAACGGCAAAATCAACGGCGCGGGAGCAGGCACAAAGCTCTCCGATAAAATCAGAATAACCAGGAACGTCTATGAATTGAAGAAAATTACCCTTATGCTCTGCGTACACAGCAGAAAGGTTAACGGAGCTTTTTCTCGTTCTCTCATCCTCTTCATAATCACTGATTGTAGTTCCTTCATCGACCGTACCCAACCGATTCGTTGCTCCGCATTTAAACAAAAGAGCTTCGGTAATCGATGTTTTACCTGACTGGGCATGGCCGCATAAAAGAAAAATCCTTTTCCTGGTTAGGTCCCCTCTCATAGTCACCCTCCTTAAATGCCGATACAACGTATGGCGTTACCACTATGCATTGTCTTTCGCAATTACCGCCGAAAATATCCTGCATACAGTATAAGGTGTAGAAGCAAGTCCCTTTTTAAAAAAGAATCCAAAATATCACAGACGCGCGTGTAGGTTGTTACTATTTACGAGGATATGTGAGTCTTTTATTATAGTTGAAATAGGCGACGGCGTCAATGCAAGAGTTATCTTTTTTTATTTATATAACATTTTGATAATAAAGAGGTTATGTAAAATTGCCGTTGTTTCTTTTTTTGAAGAAAATGTTATTTTTACACCGCAAAGACACAAAAATCCGCACAATTCTTTATAATATTCCTATCTTTTTTGCGTCTTCGCGGTTTTTGGCGGTTTAGCGGTGTTTGAAATGTTTTAAACGATGAGCATCGCGTCCCCAAAGCTGAAAAACCTTAAATTTAGCTCAATGGCGCGCGCATAAGCAGCCTGCAAGAGTTGACTGCCGCAAAATGCAGAAATAAGAATGAGGTTAGTCGAGCAGGGAGTATGGAAATTAGTGATCGCTCTATCGATGATTTTAAAGGTATAACCCGGCGTAATGTAGAGATTAGTGGGGCCGCTGTATGCTTTAACACGAGTCTCCCCCTGATCGCAAAAAGCAGCGGTTTCAAGGCTACGAATGGACGTTGTTCCTACTGCGATTACTTTTTTACCGTGCTGCTTGGCCGCGTTTATCGCCTGCGCCGCGGCAGATGACACTTCGATCCATTCGGATTCGATTACATGCTGGCGGATATCCTCCGTAGTTACCGGGCGAAAAGTCGCAAGACCGCAGTGTAACGTAATGTACACAACTTTTACGCCTTTCTTTTCTATTCGGGCCAAAAGCCTATTGGTAAAATGCAAACCAGCGGTAGGCGCGGCAATCGCTCCTTCTTTTTTAGAATAAATAGTCTGATATTGCTCGCAATCGGTGATTTCTTTTTTGATGTAGTGCGGCAGCGGCATGCGTCCTACAACCTTAAGATGCTCAAGTACGTCAGCAGGATGAAATTCAAGTACGCGCTTGCCCTCTTTGGTCGCCTCTAAAACTTTGGCAATCAAGCTGCCTCCCTCGAAAAGAACAGTCTCGTGTACCTTAAGACGCTTGGCCGGATTTGCCAGAACTTCCCAGATACCTGGTTTAAGCTGTTTAACCAGCAAGACATCTATCTGTGCTCCACTGATTCTGCGCGCAGTAAGCTTGGCCTTGATTACCCGGGTATCGTTAAGCACCAGTACGTCTCCGGGGCTAAAAAATTGAAGGGTATCTTTAAAAATATGTTCTTCCAGGGCTCCTGTCTGACGATTAACTACCAGCAGCCGCGAGCTATCCCGCGGGGTAACGGGTTCCTGGGCAATAAGCTGCGGAGGAATTTTATAATCGTAACATGCCAAATTGAAGATATCGGTTTCCATATATTTTTACATTAATGGTTAGTATTATTTTGCGTATCACGTCAGGGGTACCACGTATCACGCTCTTTTTAACTCTTTATTTATCCTGGTCAGTGACGTGTTACCTGATACGTGCTACTTGATACATAATAGATAAGACGTTACTCCTGCAAGGGTGGTATTTTACCAGATAAATTTTAAACTCAAAGCTATAAAAATCATTAAAAATTATTCAACGTTTTAGCGGCAAGGGCAGCTACAATGTTGACTTTTAATGGTAAATATGTTATTTAGTATTCTATATGGATGAAAATGTAAAATATCTACAGGAACAAGTCAGAAAATTCAGGGAAGAAGCTGACAGGATCCGCTACCACCTATACATCTTCTATGAACTGACCAAGGCAATGCGCACAACCCTGCACCTTGAAGAAAGCGTGTACATCATTTTAACCGGCTTAACTGCTCATCAGGGGCTTGCGTTTAACCGTGCGATTCTTTTTCTGGTCGATGAAGAGAACCAGAAGATAAACGGTTTTATGGGTATCGGGCCCATGGATAGCCAGGAAGCCAATGCCATATGGCGCTCTATCGAGCAGCAGAAACTTGACCTCTATGATCTTATCAAAACATATAACCGCATCAAAGAAGAGAAATTAAAACCTAAATTTATGGAATTTATTCAGTCGCTCTCATTTCCCTTAAGTGAAGAGAGCGGATTTATTTATGATGTGCTCTGGGAAAAAGGAACACTGCACATCAAGGAAAATAAAATCAATGAATATGAGGATGATTTTTTAAGCAATCAATTGCAGTTAAAAGAATTTCTCATTGCGCCTTTGTGGATAAAGGATAAACCCACAGGGGTGATCATTGTCGATAATTCCATTACCAGAAAACCCATTAGTGATGAAGACATCAGGATCTTCAATATGTTTGTTGAACAGGCCGCGGGAGCCATTGAAAATTCGCAAGCCTTTGAGGATACGCTGGTTAAATCCCATACCGATCCGCTTACTTCGCTGTGGAACCACGGTTATTTTCAATATAAGCTTGATGAAGAACTCATGAAAGCAAAAGCGAAAAGTTATCCTCTCTCGATCCTGATGCTCGATCTCGACGACTTTAAGAAATTCAATGATACCTACGGCCACATTCGGGGGGATGAGGCACTGCGGGCAATCAGTGCAGCCTTAAAAGAAAATGGCCGCTCCCAGGACGTAATTTGTCGCTACGGCGGAGAAGAATTCTCAATTATCCTGCCCTCAACCAACAGAGAAGAAGCGCTTACGGTTGCGGAACAAATAAGAAGGAGCATCAGTGAAAAAGATATTTTAGGAAATAAATTCACCTTGAGCATCGGTCTCGCCAATTATCCTCACGATGGCCTCGATAAAGATACCCTTGTTAAAAAATCAGACGTTGCTCTTTACCGCGCAAAACGGGAAGGAAAGAATAAAATAGTCCTCGCCTTCTAAATTAAAAAACTACGTGTTTAAATTAAGCTCCTGGGCTCATACGTTGTTACGCTCACAAGGAGAAGCTTGGAAACTAATGGGAAAAGAGAGCCAGCGTATCGGCGTAAGAGCTTACGAGTTTTTTATCTTCTTCTTTTCTCTGTCTTATGAGCTTACGAATTGATCAGCGTACAGCTGATCACTGTGCCGGACTATCTTGCGGACTTGCAGTTTGTTGTTCTGAGGCGGTACTTTCTGAAGGTTGCGAAGCATCTCCGGCAGGAGATTGTGGATCTTTTGAGACGCTTTCTTTTCCTTTCTTTGTGCCTGATTTTTCCTTTAATACATCTTCTTCCAAATCTTCGATTTTCGGGATTCGTGCAGGCGCAATCAAAGGTTTAGTGGCTTTATGCCGCTCGGCAAATTTCACTGAGACAAGTTTTGAAACTCCCTTTTCCTGCATGGTGACACCATATAAGATGTCTGCCTGGCTCATCGTCT
>JAQUOR010000205.1 GCA_028717025.1 Candidatus Omnitrophota bacterium
CCGTCAGCGGTCTTAGTGGTAATACGCACGATAGCAGGGCTTATATCCTGGAAAATATCTGCAGGATTTCTGGCTGCTAAAGAGGCGCTGGAAGAAGTTTCTTTTGGGATAGAGATCATTACTCCATCAATATTTTCTATTTCATCAACGTAGTAGGTGATGGACAAGCCGCTAATATCTACTTTGATAGAGCTGCTGTTTTTTTCAAGTATCTTCCCTTCAACGGTTTTGCCGTTTTTAAGCTTGATGGTTTCAGCATAAACGCAAGAAACAGAAAAAAACACTATACTCATAACAAAAATACTGCATCGTTGTATCATTGCGTTTCTCCTTTTTGGTATCTATTTTTCCTTATATTCTGCAGTCACCTTATTTGTTGCTCCTCCGCGTACCGTAAACTCTCCTATCACGGTCATAGCCCAAGGCTTTACCGTATTAACGAGGTCTTCTAAGATCTTATTTACTGCGTGTTCATTGTAAATTTTTACGTTACGGTACGAATAGAGATAATACTTAAAAGCTTTAAGCTCAATAAGCTTTTTGCGCGGGGTGTAGTGAACGGTAATAACAGCAAAATCAGGCAGTCCCGAGAAAGGGCAAATGCAGGTAAATTCATTGCTCGTCAACTCCACATTGATTTTGCGCTTAGGATACTCATAGGCAATGGTCTGCAGAATATGAGCGTCGATATCTTTGGGCAAAAACGTTTGTCCAAGAGTTTTTTTAGCTTTTTTCTCGATTTCGTTTGAGAGCCTATCTTCGTAAATCATAAAAAATCCCCCTTTTGAACAGATCACTGCAGATACAAATATGCGCACATACGCGTTGTATGAGGTGGTATTATATCATAAAAGCGTACCGTTTCGTTAGCCGGCGTATATGGCTGTTTTTTTCCATGAATTCCCAAGAGGAAATTTAGGCAACGCGTCAAATTCAAGGTGATACGCAAGAAAACTATGCAATAAATGATATATTTCTTTTTCGCATCCACGCGTAGGATGCAGTCTGCACACGAAAGGGAAATCGTTATTTTGTATATAGAGCAGTGAAGAAGAAGTTTCTTTACTGATCCTGCGAGCGTCAGGCGCATGATGCTGACACTCCTTGCAAAGCAACCCTCCTTTTGAGACGCTGAAAAATATCGTGCCGGCAAACGCATCATGACAAAGGAGGCATTTATTAAACTGTGGCTTTAACCCGGAAAGCGTTAAGTACTTTATCAGAAAAATATACAACATTTTATCTTCTTTTTCTTTCGCTAAAAAATCGAGGGAATCCTTGACTAATGAAAAAACTGCCGCGTTACTATCCCAAGGCTGCATCGTCCTTTCAATGATATTGATAAAGGTCAATGCGGCCTTGCTCTTTGCAAGATTCTGACGCAAATACGGATAATCATGCACGCAATCGGCAAATGAAACCAACCATATATCTCTTTTTTTAGGATAAAAAATAAACTCGTTCAATGTACCGATACTTAAGGAAGAAGAAAATTCTTTTTTCGGAGTATAGAAGCCTTTAAAAATCCCGCTGATTTTTCCGAATTTACGCGTAAAGAGACTGGCGATTATGCTGGTCTCCCTGAAATTGTGTCTGCGTAAAACAAAGCCGAGGTCTTTTTCGATCATCGCAGAAGCTTTCAGCTCTCAGCTGTCAGCTTTCAGCTTCTTTCTCTTTTTTCGAGAGCTGATAGCTGAAGGCTGATGGCTGATGGCTCGTTTTTTAAAGTTGTTAAATAGTTTGCTCATGATCTCTTCCTGCTTGGCTTCCATAATACGGCGTTTGGACTGCGTAGTGTCATCGTACCCTAAAAGATGCAGGATGCCATGGATGCAATAAAGCATTAGCTCCTGCTCCCAGCTATTTCCGAAGTTTCCAGCTACGCACACCGCCTTTTCAACAGAGACTACCACTTCGCCTAAATACGCGGGATCCCACGTATCCTCAAGTGAAAAAGCAATGACATCCGTGGAGGAATTTCTGCGCAGATATCGTTTGTTGAGACGGCGGATAAACGCGTTATCGCATAACAGAAAAGAAACACACTTTGAAGATAGACCAAGAAGGCGCAAGACTGATCGTAATTGCCGTTGCAGCTTTGGCTGATCAATTGTTCTGACGCCTTGTTGGTCGAGAACTTTAAGTTTCGTAGGTCTGAAGCTTCCGCCCTGCATTATCGTCACCAATCAATGAGGCGTATCTTTAGGGTAATTTATGCGGCTATGAAAAAGGGCATTGAGCATCCGGATGAAACTACGGGTAATTTTCTCTAAGTCTTTAAGCGTAAGGTTGCTTTCATCGAGCTCTCCATCCAGCAATCGCTTCTTGACTACGTCTCGGGCCATTTCCTCGATACGCGAGGGCGTGGGTTCATCGAGCGTGCGGGAAAGCGCTTCGATGGTATCCGCCAAAGAAACGATGACGACTTCTTTACTCTGCGGTTTTGGCCCGGGATAGCGGTATTCTTCCTCGTGCTGGACTTCCGGTTCCAGTTCTTTAGCCTTTTGATAAAAATAGTACACAAGACTTCTGCCGTGATGCTGCGCGATAAAATCGATGATCTTGGAGTTCAGGTGATACTTGGCGGCAAGCTCCATGCCGTCTTTGACATGGTTCATGATGATCATTTTGCTCATCGAAGGTTTAAGGTCTTTGTGCGCATCTTTGTAGCCTACGAGATTTTCCACGAAATAATTAGGCTTCTCTAATTTTCCGACATCGTGGTAATAGGCGCCCACTCTGGCTAAAAGAGGGTTTACCCCGATCGCCTCTGCCGCTGCTTCGCTTAAGTTGGCCACGACCAGAGAATGGGAGTATGTCCCCGGCGCCTCCAGGATGAGTCTGCGCAAAAGAGGGTGATTGATATCTGAAAGTTCAAGCAAAGAAATATCAGTGACGACCTTAAATATATACTCGAATAAAGGAAGAACCCAAAAAACCACAATGGCCGAAAGCACTCCGGTGATAAGGCAGGTTTCCAAAAGGTTTACGTCGGCACTGGAGAAAAAGAGAAAACCCTGCTGCTTCTCTAAAATAATAGCCGTAAGAAATTGTACAAGCGCACCGACGAAACCGGCTTTTATTATCTGTGACCTGCGGCGCACCCGAAATGACATGCGTCCGGCAATAAGCGCTCCGGTAAATAAACTGACGCCCACGTTAAAATTACCGCCTTCGATACTTGCGCCCATAGAGGAAATGAAAAAAGCAAACAGGAGCGAAAACTCCAAACTTTCAAAAAGCACCGTCACCAGGATTGCGAAACCTATCGCCGGGATGGCATATCCGGAAAATTTAAAAAATACGCTCACTACCAGCGAAATAAGGATCGTCAGCGCCCCCAGAAGATAGACATCGACCGCGGGAGGCATATTCTCTAACGGCTTTATATATTTCGCATAAACGATAAGTACCAGGGCAATAAAAAGCGCGGAATAGTCAAGAGCGTACACATTAAAAATAAATCCGGCGACGACAAAAATAAGAAGGCCGGCGATTACACTGCCCATCCCGCGATAACGTTTTCCTGATATGTTATTCATTGTTTTAAGAATCGCAATACTTACCGGGAATCACTCCGGTTTTTCGCTATAAAAATCTTCATAAGCCTGAATGATCTGCTGGATCAAGGGATGACGCACAACGTCCTTTTTGGTCAAATTGATAAATTTAATACCTTTGATGCCTTTTAGGATCTTTATCGCCTCGATTAACCCCGTAGGTTTACCGCCGGGTAAGTCGCTCTGCGTAATGTCACCGGTAATCACGGCTTTGGAATCAAACCCTAAGCGCGTCAAAAACATCTTTAATTGTTCCGCCGTACAATTTTGCGCCTCATCAAGAATGACG
>JAQUOR010000206.1 GCA_028717025.1 Candidatus Omnitrophota bacterium
CGATATGGCCAAAATTTACATAGGCAAGCTTTGAATTCTGTGCAGTTTCGCGGTAAAAATCATACATCCGGCGAAAAGCCGCATGAGGGACCGCTATGTCGGTAGCTGCCTTTAATTGTCCCGTGGAACGCAAAAACTCGTTGATGCGCTGCGGTAGGCGGTGCCGGAACTCAAATATCTTTTCGCGCGTGGAAGGTGTATCGGCAAGGATACTTGCATCGACCAACGCACCGCTTTTTTCTATCAGCGATGCCCACTGTTCAAGAAACAATTGAAAAAAACGAGCATTTTCTGCCTCTTGCTCGAAATAAACCGCAGCGACAGCGCCGGCTGGAATAAAAGAATATTCCGGTTTCAAAAGCTCCAGAGAAAATACATCAAAGAACTCTAAGGATGCGGCGTGTAACAAGTGTTTCAGCTGCAATTCTTTAATTTTTGCGGCAAAGGCAAGTGCATCCTCGTCTCTTTTAAAAAACACTAATCCGTCAAAAGTCTTAAAAGGGATCTCCTGGAGAAGGATTTGCGCCGAAACGATTATTCCCAAAGTGCCTTCGCTGCCGATAAAGACGTCGATTAAGTCCATAAAGTCTGTGCTAAAATAGCCGGCTTGCGATTTAACGGAAGGCATGGTATAGGAAGGCATGCTAAATTTAAAATGCTTGCCCTTATGTTCGAAATCAAAGTCTCTTTCTTTAGAAAAAACTTCTCCTCTCCTGATGTTTAAAATTTCTCCGGTTGGTAAAACTACTTCAAGGGCAATGACGTATTTCCTAATGGACCCGTAGCCGAACCCCCTTACGCCGCTGGCTGCCGTTGAAATCACGCCGCCTGTAAATGCAAGAGATTCGGTAGGCCGCGCCCGCAGGGTTAAATCAAATTTTTTTGTTTCTTTTTCCAGATCATCCAGGGTAACGCCGCTCTCTACGGTTGCGGTTTTCCTGTTTTTATCGATGTCTATGATCTTTTTAAAAGACTCGGTGGAAATGATCGCGCCTTGTAGCGGCACGCATCCTCCAGTTGTGCCGGTATGCCCGCTTGAAACCGTGTAGGGAATGTTCTTACGCGTACACTCTTCTACGATGGAGAAAATTTCTTCTTTTGTTTGAGGAATATAAAGAGTGGCGGCGCACCCCTTAAGATTGGAAGTATCTTCCAGGTAGCTACGAAATTCCTCTAATTGTGTTTTAATCAGCATGGCGAGAAGTCTTTTGATTTAAGGGAATATTTATGTGGCTGGGATGGAGCCACCCGCACGGGTGCGGAGGCGAATAAAGCTGCCATGGAAGGAATTATATCAAAAAAATAAGCCCCGACAACTTAAAAGAAAAAGATTGATGTCAAGAATTTCTTACGGTGGAGATTACGTAAATGCGGGAAACACTTTAGGCAGCCGAGCAACCCGGTACATTTATAGAAGTCTCAACCACAGCCTCGGGATTAGTCGTAGGGTCGGCAGCGCGCGTCACATCAAATCGAGCCGTTATCGTAACCTCGGCATAACAGCGAACACCAATGAGAAATCTTGGTACAAAACTGAATACGCGGTCCGCCAATGTTTCAGTCGCCGCGCACGTAGAAGCATCGGGACAATAAAGAAGAGTGTTGTTAGCAGCATCAAGGGTGTAGCCGGCGATTAAATCTGTGCCCGGCTCCCACCTTCCATTCCCGTTACTATCCTGCTGAAGAAAAAGCATAGCGCCGCTTCCTGCGGTAGCGGGAGCTGTGCCCGCGTAAACAGCTGGATTATTTATATCGCCTATCGCGGTAAGCCCCCTTTTGGCAATATGATCCGCAACAAAGGTGGCGGCGTTTACGACACGTGTCTGCCTTTCTGTAGAAGCAAGGAATCCTCTGCTGACCCGGTCAAAAGCCATAGCTCCCAATATTACTCCTCCCATAATAGCTAACGCTATAAGAAGCTCCATTAAAGTAACTGCGGTTTTTCTCATGGTATTTTCGGTCTTTTTTTTCACGGACATAATTTTTAACTCTTTGTGTTACCGTAAAAAAGCGATTTCTTAATCATGTGGTGGCAGGATAATTGGCAGTCACATTGACCTGACGATATTCTCTTCCGGCCACGGCAGTACAATCATACGTTACTATATAATTCGGTAGCCCCGTAGGACTTACGAGCGTCGCGTTAGTTACAGATGTCCCCAGAGGATTACCCGTCGCATCCCAGGTCGCCGCTGAAACTTCTCTATAGAGCGAATTTAAACCCTCGCGGGCATAGTTTACGGCCCTAAGGCGCCGGTCTGCTCTGATAGCATACTCTCTTGAGCCCATAAATGCAGAGATCAATCCGCCAAAGGTAATCGACAAAATAAGCGCCGCAGTAAGTATCTCAACTAACGTAAGCGCACCTTTCTTTTTCATATCTTTCGTTTTTAATTTTAAATCGGCCTGATATTTAACAAGCACCACCACACGTCCCATTGACCGCATGGTCATCGTTTGTGCAAATACGCTGAGAAGGTAATCCTAAGGGAAGAGTGGCTTGGCCGCATATGCCGGCCCCGGTGACCACGCTGTAAGTAATTCCGTTGTCAGGTATATCCAGGTTTAAGAGTGTATTACAGCCGTTAATACCGCTAAGGTTACCCGAACATGCCACGTAAGCTCCCGTTTCAAGCTCTCGCACCTTTTCTGCAGACTGAATTAATTTAAGCATCGCTTGAGATTCTCTTATTCTTGTCCTCTGATGCGTACCCCAATAGCTGGGTACGGCAAAGGTCGCAAGGACGCCAAGCACCACCATAGCGATTATTAATTCTACAAGCGTAAAATATTTTCGTATTTTTATCATTTTATATAGTGTTGGTTACACCCCGCTTTGGTTAAAAAGGTTTGTATTTAAGTTTAACGTAATCGTTCCTCCGGTATTTGGAGCACGTAGTTTCGTAGCAGTAATCACGCTGCCGGATACCCCATAGCTCCAGTCCTCATCGCTCGCGACGCCCGAAAGATCAATACCGCTGACAGCGTCAAGTGTCGTAAGGCTTGTTTCATAGGCACCAGTGTCGGAATGGACTATCTTCTCTGCTTCAGCAATAAGCGAAAGAGCATGCCGGGCTTTCGCGTTCACGGTAGTCTGCACCACGCCCTGATGTGAGCTGATGGCAACGGTTGCAAGTATCCCTATGATAATAACTACCGTCAGAAGCTCAAGTAACGACATACTCTTTCGCATTATTTTCATAATTTAGTTCACCTTTTACTTCTTTAACTGATTACTCCCGTGTCATACGTGATGGTGTACGGTGACGTACAACCGCCGCAATTAGTAGCATTAGCGGTTGCTGTAGCTGATGTAGCTCCGGCTGAATATGAATAATAGGGATCGCCGCTAGGAATGGTAAGCCTGATAGCATCCTTACCATCGATTTGAGCAGAAATATTGCCTCCAGCAGCAGCAGACGAGTAGTTGCCGGTTAAACCTTTTATAATCATCTCAGCGCTTCTAATCTCCCCAAGTACCTGTTTTGCTTTTGCTTCTTTGGCCCTTGTAGCAGTGCTAAAGAACTGCGGCAAAGCAAAAACGGCAAGGATGCCGATAATGATTATTACGATAAGCAATTCTAATAACGTAAAACCTTTTCTCATATTCCCTCCTTCTTACAACCCCTTAACTGATTACTCCCGTGTCATAATTAATGGTGTACGGTGACGCACAACCGCCACAATTAGTAGCATTAGCGGTTGCTGTAGCTGATGTAGCTCCGGCTGAATATGAATAATAGGGATCGCCGCTAGGAATGGTAAGCCTGATAGCATCCTTACCATCGATTTGAGCAGAAATATTGCCTC
>JAQUOR010000207.1 GCA_028717025.1 Candidatus Omnitrophota bacterium
ATATACAGTGAAAACGCAGATAAAGAAATAAAGATTTTCGTAGAAGACTCGGGTATAGGGATCCCGGGAAAAGACGTATTGAGAGTTTTTGAACGCTTCTACAGAGTGGATAAGGGTCGTTCACGGGAACTCGGCGGAACAGGTTTAGGGCTTGCTATCGTAAAACATATTATCGGTCTTCACGCAGGAAAAATCGGCGTAGAAAGCACCGAGGGTATAGGCTCAAAATTTTGGTTCACCCTCCCCTATGAATGAAATTCCAGTAACAGTCTAACGCGAATAACCACGAATGGAAGAACGAATGGTCACGAATGCCTGCCGGCAGATAGGAATTCGTGGTAATTCCCGCCTTCAGCGAGGTCTCGCCGAAATAAACTTTACGAGGCGGACGTCCCAAATTCGTGAAAATTCGCGAAAGATACTTTTTTCAATACTCTTACTTTCGAATTTAAAAATACCATGCTTACAATCGGAAATCTAAAATTATCTTCTCCCTTTATACTCTCGCCTCTTGCGGGAGTAAGTGACCTGCCTTTTCGCCTTTTAAATCGTGCTTTCGGTTGCGAACTTGCCTTTACCGAAATGATCGATGTACGCTCCCTCTGTTACGGCAGTAAAAGAACGGAAGAAATGCTTACGACCAACAAACATGACAGGCCCTTAGGGATACAAATCGTAGGTAATGAGCCGAAATATATTCTACAAGCTCTGGAAGCCCTGCGCAGCCGGCCGTTCGATATCCTTGATTTTAATGCTGCCTGCCCTGCGAAAAAAATTACCTCCAAAGGTAAAGGTGCAAGCCTCTTAAGAGAGCCGCAAAAATTGCAGGAACTGCTGGCACTTATAGTAAAACACTCCCCTGTGCCGGTTACGGTAAAAATACGCACAGGCTGGGCACACTGCCTCAATGCAAAGGAAATAGCCCTGCGTGCTCAAGAAGCAGGGATAAGCGGCCTCTTTATCCACGGAAGGACCAAGGCACAAGGATACATGGGAAACGTTGATTACACGACTATCGCCCAAGTAAAAAAAATCCTGGATATTCCGGTCATTGCCAGCGGTGATATTTTCTCAAAGGCTCTCGTAGAAAAGATGTTTAACGAGACCGGATGCGATGCCGTAGCGGTTGCCCGGGGAGCCCTGGGAAATCCCTGGATATTCAAGGAAATGATTGCATATCATACCCATAAAAGTTTCCATAAACCCGACGTTAATGACATAGCGGCAACTATGAACGCTCATTTAAAATCTTGCGCTGATTTTTATCCTCACGACAAAGGCATAGTGATATTCCGCAAGTTCTTTAACTGGTACACAAAAGGATTCCGCAATGCACGAATGTTCCGCGAAAAAATCTGCCGCACTAAAAGCACAAAAGAAATGCTTACCTTAATAGAAGAGTTCCGCACCATTCACTGCGCCGCCGCAACATAATCAACTTTCTTAATTAACAAACGCTTCTTGCCGGAAAATGTTGAGCCGATTGGCTCAGCTTATCGGCAGACAGATACGCCGCTTGCCCAAGCATAGCTCTTCAGGATTCAGCTAACAGGATTAGCTGCTCTCATATAGGTTTATCAGGACATCGGACTATCAACAGGCAAAATATCAGGAGCATCAGAGTATTAGGAAGTATCGATAAAAACCAGATACTTTTTCTATCTGATATCCTGATTTTCCGATGTTCTTCCCACTCATGCCCTGATCCTCTGATATACCAAACTTGTTATCGTTATTCTAAAGTTGCACACTGCCAGCGAGGCAGAGACGGATTAATGTATCCGTGACATCCGTAGCCATCCGTCTGCATCCGTCAATATTATGATTTAACCCGCATTTAACCTTATCTTAACGGAGATTTAATGCGCATATTTTATACTTTGTTGCAAAAGCAACCAAAGTGATGCTCTTTACCGAAAAATGCAGTTGTCAGTTAAAAATTTCCATAACCATCGAGAACAGTATTTCGTTAGACGTAAACCGCAGTGGACCATGTGGTACGCGCATTTTTCGGTATGCCCCGCCGTTATCCAAAATTTCCTTTAGAAATTTTGGCGGCGGCCCTTAGCCAAACAGGCCGAAAACATTACGGGTAGGGCAAAAAATACAATTGCATTTTTTGGGTTAATTTAACCTGGATTTTACATGAGCTTAAAATGAACTTAATACAAATATTTTATAATTTGTTTGAAAATTAATTTCAAAGGAGGTGAAACATGGTTACGTTAAAAGGCAGAGAGCAAGACGTAGTGGCTGCGAGCCTGCGGCATAGTATCGGTGAATTGGAAATGATACTGCAAATGATAGAGAAAGACGACACTATCATCGAACAGAATCTTGATCCGCGGTTAAAAAGGGTAGAAACAATAATTCATTTATTGAGAAGAAGGTTGCAAGAAAGGAGGGCTACGTGGTAAAGCGGAAAGTTTTTGTCTCGTTTCTGTCGCTCGTATTTCTATCAAACATTGCGTTTGCGGGTGAAATTGACATCTTACTTCAGAAACTCGTTGACAAAGGCGTTTTAACGCCCGGCGAAGCTCAGCAAATCGGTACCGAAACTAAAGAACAGGTAAAAAAAGAAATTGCGCAGGGTAAATATTCTTCACTGCCCGGCTGGGTACAGAACACAAAGCTTAAAGGCGATTTCAGATTACGTTATCAGTATGACCACGCTAAAGTGTTACCCCCTACCACTCATACCATGGATACTCATAGAGCACGTATCCGTGCGCGATTGGGGCTTGAGTCAAAAGTAAATGAGAAGTTAAAAGTCGGCATAGGCTTAGCCACCGGCCTTAACACGGGAGTAAGCACAACGAACAAAGATACCTCCCGCTCACCGAATCAGACTCTTGGTGACGGCTTCGGCAAAAAGCCCATTAGTTTAGACTATGCCTACGCGGAGTATACTCCTCTGCCATATGCAACGTTTATCGGTGGACGGTTTAAAAACCCCCTCTGGGAACCCGGAGATTTAATCTGGGATACGGACATTAATCCCGAAGGCGGCGCAATAAAACTATCTAAGAAAATTGGCCCAAACACTGATCTTTTCACCAATGCCGGCGTGCTCATCATTGATGAAGGCAGCGTACAACGCGACCCTACGATGTTTGTGGTACAACCCGGTATCATACAAACACTGACAGATACCCTATCCTTAAAAGGTGCGGTTTCCTATTATGGCACAAATAAACTTATAGGCAAAACTCTTGATGGTACTACCGGCTCAAATACTCTATCAGGAGGAGGTTTACTTTACGAATATAGGAACATCGTTCCTGCCATGGAGTTAAGTATCAAAGAACCTCTGAAAATGGTCGGCATAGACATCCCCTACTTTGCCTTGTTCGGCGAATATGTAAACAACGTCGCAATTGCAAAAAACAGCTCCGGCTATATGCTTGGGTTTAAAATTGGCGCTGAAAAAGTAGAAAAGTGGGCGGATTGGCAGGCACGCTACAATTACGCAAAGCTTGAAAAAGATTCGATCCTTGATATTCTTCCTGACTCTGATCGTTACGGGGGAAAAACCGGCACCAAAGCTCATGAATTCATGTTTGATTGGGGTTTAGGTAAAAACACCTGGCTTGGACTTGATTATTATTACGGGGAACAACTTAAGGGTAACTTCGGTTCTACCCAGTCAAAACCGGCCCAGGTTTTACAACTTGACTGGAATTTAAAATTTTAATGTATAGAGTAAGGAAATTTTATAGAAAAATTTGCTGCCTCAAAAAGGAAAGGGGACTTTTTGTTTTTTTTACATAGATTTTACAC
>JAQUOR010000208.1 GCA_028717025.1 Candidatus Omnitrophota bacterium
AAAGTTTTTATGCCTCTGTATAAAAATATAAAGCCGCAAAAAAAATTCCCCGAATATGGTCTCACAAAACAGGGTAATGTCGAGTTCTACTTCATTAAGAACGATAACTATTTCTTACGCGATGCGCTCTATGGCACCCCTCAGGGAGATTATCCCGACAATTTGGAGCGTTTCTCTTTTTTCAGCAAACAGGTTTTAGAGATCTTAAAAAAGATAAAATTTTCCCCGAACATCATCCACTCAAATGACTGGCAGGCATCATTGACCAACATGTATTGTAAAACGCTCTATAGAAATGATGCGTTTTTTAAAAATACGAAGTGCGTTTTGACCATCCACAATCTCGCCTATCAGGGCCTTTTCGAAAAAGACAAATACCCGCTTTTGGGTCTGCCCTGGGATTATTTTAATATGCGCCAGCTGGAATTCTACGGTAAAATCAATCTTTTAAAGGGCGGCATTGTATTCTCCGATATGGTCAACACCGTTTCCCCCACCTACGCCAAACAGATCCAAACCCCCGATTACGGCTGCGGCCTCGAAGGGGTCTTGCGCGAAAAAAGAGAACACCTCTGCGGGATACTGAACGCCATCGATTACGACGTCTGGAATCCTAAAATAGACACGCTTATCTATAAAAAATTTTCCTTCCAGGATCTGGAAAATAAAGCGGTCAATAAAAAAATGTTCCAGAAAGAGCTTGGACTCAAAGTAGATGCCAACACCCTTCTTTTGGGAATGGTAACGCGTCTGGCAGAGCAAAAAGGCATTGATATTTTCTCTGAGGGCCTTGAATATCTGCTAAAAAAACATCAGGTTGTTATTCTGGGAGTAGGCGATGAGAAGTATCATAAAATCTTAAAGAAACTGGCTGCCAAATACAAAAAATCGCTCTCCCTTAATTTAAAGTTTGATGAGGCAATCGCTCACCGCATTTATGCTGCCTGCGATTGTTTTCTCATGCCTTCACGCTTTGAGCCCTGCGGCCTGTCACAGATGATAAGCTACAAATATGCCACAATTCCCATTGTGCACCACACCGGCGGCCTCGTTGATACGGTCGTTGACGTTACGTTAAAGGGCGGCGGATTTGTGTTTTACAAATATTCGAGTGACGACTTAATCACTGCCATAGAGCGCGCGCACGCTCTGTTTAGAAACAAGAAAGAGTGGGCAAACCTGCTTAAGAAAGTAAGCCGCTATAACTTCTCCTGGGAAGCAACGGCGAAAAAATATATCGAGATGTACGAGAAACTTTGAGCCATGAGAGAAAAATCAGTTCATAAGCTCATGAGCTGATAGGGACAGAAAAAGCAAGAAAGGCCAAAGGTGAATAGCTTACCGGTAGATTGGTATAAAGATTTAGTAGCTTTTACATGGCTGCTTTTTCTTAGCTCCAATCTTTCTCACGAGCTTAGGAATTCATGAGCTTATGAGCTCTCTTTATTGAGTGCATTATAAAAACATGCCTGTTTTTGGACTTACGGGGAATTTAGCGAGCGGGAAAAGCACGGTGCTGGCGCTTTTACAAAAAAAGGGCGCGGCCGTTTTTGACAGCGACCGCATCATCCATCGATGGTATCAGGATAGAAAGAGCGAGGTTTATAAGAAAGTAGTTTTGGCCTACCCGCACGCCTGCGTAAAGGGTGTACTTGTGCGCGGGAAATTGCGAGCTATCGTCTTTGATGATAGGAAACAATTAACACAATTAGAAAAAATAGTCCATCCGGCGATAGTAAAAGAGCTTACGTCCTGGGTTGCTGCAAAAAAAAAGGCGAAAACCATTGCAGTCGCCGAAGTCCCTCTTTTGTTTGAGAAAAAATTAGAAACTCTTTTCGATGGAGTGATCCTGGTACGTGTCAGGCCCCAAATACTTATCGAACGGATCAGGAAACAGTATCGTTGCTCAAGAAATTATGCGCGTAAGCGTCTTGCGCTGTATCTTCCGGTAGACAAAAAAATAAAAAAATCGGACTTTATGGTCGATAACAGCAGTGATCGTGCCGCGCTTATAAAAGAAACCGATGCACTATGGAGTGCATTAAAAAATAAAGTCCATTAGTTCACAAGTTTTTTAAAAACTACTCATGAGCTTAACAATACAAGAGCTTACGAGGTAATTTAAGGAGGTTACATATGGGTATGGATGCAAGCATTGACATTGCGGTATTAAAAGAAATGAAAATTTCTGAATTAAACAAAATGGCCAAGGAAATGGACATCAATGGCTTTAGCGGCCTGAAAAAGCAAGAGCTTATTTTTAAAATCTTGCAGACAAAGGCTGAAAAAGAGGGGTTGATGTTTGGAAACGGCGTCCTGGAGATACTCCCTGAAGGATTCGGCTTCCTGCGCTCGCCGAACTACAATTACCTTCCCTCACCGGACGACATTTACGTTTCACCATCGCAAATAAGGAAATTCTCACTACGCACCGGAGATACCGTCAGCGGTCAGATACGTCCGCCAAAGGAAAACGAAAAGTATTTTGCCCTGCTTAAGGTTGAGGCGGTTAATTTTGAGCATCCCGAAGAAGCACGAAACAGGGTGCTTTTTGATAATTTAACGCCTATTTACCCGAAAGAAAGGCTTATCTTAGAGACCACTCCCGAAGAGCTCTCTACGCGCATCCTTGATCTTTTATGCCCCATCGGCAAGGGACAACGCGGTCTTATCGTAGCTCCTCCGTATAGCGGTAAAACCGTGTTGCTGCAGAAAGTCGCCAACGCCATCATGAAAAATTTTCCCGACACGATCCTGATGGTGCTCTTAATCGATGAACGCCCTGAAGAAGTGACTGAAATGAAAACCATGGTAAAAGGGGAAGTGATAAGCTCTACCTTCGATGAGCCGGCACAACGGCACGTCCAGGTAGCCGAGATTGTTCTTGAGAAAGCAAAACGGCTCGTTGAGCACAAAAAGGACGTTATAATCCTTCTTGACAGTATTACCCGGCTCGCGCGGGCCTACAATATCGTCGAGCCCCATTCAGGAAGGATCCTTTCCGGCGGTATCGACTCAAACGCCCTGCATAAACCGAAACGATTCTTTGGCGCAGCCAGGGCGCTTGAAGAAGGGGGATCACTGACCATCATCGCGACATCCCTTGTTGATACCGGTTCCCGCATGGATGATGTAATTTTCGAAGAATTCAAAGGTACCGGCAATATGGAAATCAACTTGGACAGGAATATCTTCCAGAGAAGGCTCTATCCTTCTATCGACATCAAACGCTCCAATACGCGAAGAGAAGAGCTGCTCATACATCCTGACGAACTCCAGAGAGTCTGGATACTGCGTAAAGCCTTAAATGAACTTAGTTCTGCCGAGGCGCTGGAGCTCCTCATCGAGCGTCTGTCTAAGACAAAAAACAATGTAGAATTTCTCTTAACCCTCAATAAATAGTGGTATAATATGTGCTTGCGCAAGAGGCAAAAACATGGTATAAACCATCAATTCCTGACCTGCGAGGCCGTCATACGCACGCTATCATGAAATCCTCACGCGAACCCTAAGGTTTACCGTCTACAATAAGAGGAAAGGCCTTTTTTTGGTGAGCATGTACGTGAGGGTCATAATGACAAAACTGAGTTTCATTTTTTGTAAGGAGGTGTTAACCCATGAAGGACAAGATTCATCCGAAATATGAATTTGCCACCATTATGTGTGCCTGCGGCAATGTCGTACATACGCGTTCGACAAAAAAGACCCTTAATGTCGAAATTTGTTCGAAATGCCACCCTTTTTTCACAGGCAAACATAAATTTGTTGATTCCGAAGGACGAGTGGATAAATTCCTGAAAAA
>JAQUOR010000209.1 GCA_028717025.1 Candidatus Omnitrophota bacterium
GTGCGATATTTTTGAGGTGCTTAGATACATCAAGGGCCAGGATCTAAGCATTCCGGTTATCGTTATCTCGGACATTGGAGGCCAAGCGCCGGCAGTAAAAGCAATAAAAGCAGGTGCTGATGAATACATTACCAGAGATGACGTATCTCGGTTCGTTCCCGTCGTAATAAGTGAATTACGGCAGGCGCACGTCTATCGTGAACAGAAAGAAAGTCAGCATGATTTTGCAAGGAAGAAATTTACAAAAGAACGAGATTACCTTTTCAATCTCTCTATCGATATGCTTTGCATCTCTGATTTCGATGGTAATTTCAAACAGGTGAATCCCGCATTTACCAAAACGCTGGGTTGGGACGCGAAAGATTTGTTATCGAAACCGTATATTGATTTTATTCATCCCGATGATCGCCCGGCAATGCGCAAAGCAATGTACGATCTTTTTGAAGGCAGGGAAGTGAGAGGCTTTGAGAGCCGCTACCTTTGCAAGGATGGTTCTTGTAAATGGGTGTCGTGGAATGCTTTTTCGCTGACAAAAGAAGGTCTTATTTTTGTGGTAGCGCGGGATATGACAGAATATAAAGGAGCGCAGACAGCGCTTAAAACAAGCGAGACCGAGAAGAGGCTGATTCTGGAGAGCATTAGGGACTTGGTGGTTCACCAGGACCTCGACAACAGGATCATCTGGGCAAATTCAAGTGCGGCAGAGGCCTTCGGAAAGACGATTAAAGAATTAGAAGGGGCTTTCTGTTATAAAGCGTTTCATGATAAAGACAAGCCGTGCGAGAATTGTCCTGTGGTCAAGTCAACCGAGACAGGCCGGTTAGAAAAGGCAGAGATGGCCTTTGCTGACGGCAGGCAATGGATAATCTCAGGTAATCCCATCAAAAACGCTTCAGGCAATGTCATCGGTGTTGTAGAGGTGGCAGTTGAGATCACTGAGCGTAAAAAAGCCGAGGAGGAGGCACGGTTGTCCGCAACGCGTATATCTTACTTATCAAAGTACGCTAACGATTTTATTATCCTGCTCGACGAAAATTTCCGTTTTATTGAAGTCAATGAACGCGTGGTAGATTTTTACGGATACACCAGCGAAGAGTTAAAAGGAATGTATGCGCCGCAATTCCGCACGCCCGCGGCAAAGAAAGATTTTCTCAACCAGATTAAGGTTGCGCAGGTTTCGGGTAAGGCGCTCTATGAGACTATGCATCAGCGCAAAGACGGAACAAAATTCCCGGTTGAGATCAGCCTGCGCGCCATTGACAACGAGGGAAAGAGGTTCTATCAGGCCGTTATTCGTGACATCACCGAGCGTAAGAAGGCCCAGGATGCGCTTAAGAAATCAGAGGAAGAATACAGACTTCTCTTTGAAGATAACCCTCACCCGATGTGGGTGTATGACTTAAAAACTCTTAAGTTTATCGCAGTCAACGATGCGGCAGTAAGCCACTATGGGTATTCAAGGGCTGAATTTTTAAGTATGACTGTTAAAGATATCAGGCCAAAAGAAGATATTCCGCGTCTTCTGAGCAATATAAAAAAAGTGAAAGCTTCCGGAGGATTTGATAACGCAGGCAACTGGCGCCATCGCAAAAAAGACGGCACCATCATCGACGTTGAGATTGTTTCTCATGTGATAACGTTTGCCGGAAGAGCTGCGGAATTGGTCCTTGCCAGCGATATTACGGAACGTAAGAAAGTAGAGAAGCTGAAAGAGTCGCTCATCCGTGATATTTCGCATGAATTAAAAACGCCCGTTGCCATATTGGAAATGGCACATGACATGACCGGGCGCGCTCTTGCTACCGGCAACATGGAGCAGGTTCATAAAACGCAGGCAATAAGCCATGATTGTATCCGGCGGCTTCGCAAGGATATCTCCAATATCCTGCAGTTTTCTATTCTCGAAAAATCAAAAGCTAATAAATTTACCGGTGTCGCTTCTTTGCACGAAGTGGTAAAAAAAGTAATGACTGAAATAAAACTCATCGTCGGTGAGGATAAAGATATTACCTTTCGCATAAACATTCCTTCTGCGCTTGACAGGGTTGCAATCACGGAAAGCCATTTGCATATTCTGTTGTATAACGTATTGGAAAATGCAGTCAAATTCACGCAGCAAGGTACGATTGTCTTGCGGTGTGGAATTTTAAATAATGCGCTACCGCCCCTTGGTGGAAAACATTTTTCCACAAAAAAAACTGCCCTTGTTGCAGGGTCTGCGAAAGGAAACAATAAAGAATATTGTACTATAGTAATCAAAGATACCGGTTGCGGCATTTCTAACGAACAACAAGATAAAGTATTCGTTAAATTTTTTAAAGAACATGCGGCTATTTCCGGAACCGGCCTTGGGCTTGTCATTTGCAAAGACATTGTCCAGATGTACGCGGGAACCATCAAGGTTAAATCTTCCGGAACCAATAAAGGGACTACCGTGACGATAACCTTGCCGAGAGTTTAAGCAAGCGGCGCCGAGGCAGATTTTCTAGACGCGGGGTTTCGGCATAGTCGAAAAAAGAAGGAGCAATGAAAAGTATTTTGATTGTTGATGACGAACCGGCAATGCACGAAATCTACAGAGACGTATTTCGCGATTTTTCCGACAGATATAGAATAGAAATACAGAATAATGGCTTGGTTGCCTTGGAGAAATTAAAGGAAAAAAAATTTGATTTGGTGATTTTAGACATCATCATGGAGCCGATGCCCGGAGATTCATTTTTAGTTTGTCTGCGCAACGATAAAAAGACAAAGAGTCTCCCCGTTATCGTGGTGAGCGTCTTGGGCCCCTCTGCGCTTAGGGATCTGGCTAAAAAAACACATAACGTACAAATTGTACACAAGCCCTTTAAAAAAGAGGTACTTTTAAAAAGTATCGATACGATGTTGAAATAATTTTGTACGTATGCGTGAAGAAGCGAAAACAACGGCAACTACGTTTTATCTCTGCGTGTAAGCCCTACCCGCCTGTTTTTTAAGCCGCGTATTACGGATAATTGTTTTTACCAGTGTTGACTTTTTTGCTTAAATGGGGTTGACTTTTTTTACTGCGATACTACAATATACAATTGCAGCGGGAGGTAGCAAAAAAATGAGGCACATGAGCATAGAGACATAAGAGCAACTCCGCGAAACGAGAGTTGCTTTTTTTTTTAGGAGGAGGCATGTCGTATAAGATATTAATTGTTGACGACGATAAAGAATTCAGGTTTCTCTTCAGGGATTGTCTTGAAAATTACGAGATTTTGGAGGCAGCAAGCGGTGCCGAAGCCTTACGGGTGCTGAAAAAAGCAAACGATATAGATTTAGTCATTTTAGATGTGGTCATGCCCGGTCTAAACGGTACCGAAGTGCTTAAGGAAATAAAGAAGATCGATCCGGATCTCGCGGTTGTTATTTTCACTGCGTATAGCTCAAAGGACATTGCGATTGAAGCTCTGCGCGGTCACGCCGATGACTTTATAGAAAAAACCGACGACATTGCTGAAGCAAAAAAAATCATCAGTAATGTGCTGGAGGCGAAACGAGGGAAAAAAAGTATCGATACCAGTGATGTGGGCGGCAGGATAGAGCGCGCGAAGCGTTTTGTAGAAAGGAATTGTTGTAAAAAAGTCTGCCTTAAAGATGTTTCCGAAAGCGTTCGCTTAAGCCCTAAGTATTTAAGCAGGGTTTTTAAACAGCACACAAGCTTAGGTTTCAGCCAGTATAGATTGAAAATAAAAATACGGGCGGCTACCGCGTTGTTAAAGGATACCGGCTATAG
>JAQUOR010000210.1 GCA_028717025.1 Candidatus Omnitrophota bacterium
TGGCTGATTTGCGGTTATTGCTTTATTTTTTGGGTCACAATCAAGCTTCGGCAGGTACGGCATTAAAGGCTTATTTAGGTTAGAGGCGTATGGAAAACGCCGTTTTAAAAGTGATTTTTTAATCGCGGAATAATCGGGGCTAATATCTGATATATCAGATATTATTTTGTTGTAAGGCGCTTTGTCTCTTTTGGATACTTCATATACGAGGCGCGTAATTTCTCTTATTTTATTTACGCCGAATCGTCTAAATTTTTTTCTGACAGTTTTCTTTAAATCTATCAATTGCCTTCTTTAGTATTTTTTTTGCGCCCTTATACTCAATTTTTTGTAATGCCTCTTTAGAGGATAACCATTGGGCATCCTCGATTTCAGACTTCAGCACCTTTAGGCCTTCGTTTCCGTTGGCTTCGAATAGGTATATATATACTATTTTAAATATAAGGCGCCCTTTTAGGCGGTAAAAATACTGGACCTTATCGATTTTTTCTATTAATCTGACGTTTGTTAATCCAACCTCTTCAGAAATTTCTCTTATCGCGGCCTGCTCGGAAGTTTCGCCCTTTTCTATATTTCCTTTCGGCCATGTCCAGTGCCCATAACTGTCTTCGATCAAGAGCACTTTAATATCAGAATCGGCGATTTTTATGATTACGCCGCCGCTTGAGAATTCTCTTCCTAACATTGGATTAGGCCTTTTACCTTCTTGTCTGCGTGGGGATATTTATATAATCGTTAAAATCCATTTTACCGCTGATTTCCTGTTTTGCGCTTGATATCCGGATGGATAAATATGGATGTGAACGTTCAGAGATATACGGCCTTAAAGGTTCTTTTTTTTGTATTTCCCAGAGTTGTTGTAAAAATGTGACTACCCCTGTTGGATTATAACCCGCCTTTCTGGTATATTTTACCGCAAGTTTATCGGCAAAGGTTTCATCTTCTCGGCTGTAGGCTTGCATCAGGGAATTCATAGCCGTATAGGCCCTTCCCAGGCTTTGATTATCAGTCTGTGTCTGTGTAGCTAGTATCATCAGTATATTGGCGCCAATGGCAGACTGCATTCTTTTTGCGCTATGCCGCGCGACAATATGGCTTACTTCATGAGCAATGACGCCGGCAAGCTCATCGTCATTTTTCACTTTATCGCACAAGTCTTTAAAAACATAAACATAGCCGCCAGGCAGCGCAAAGGCATTGATCACTGGTTCATCAAGATTTTTATCTCTATCCTTGACGTCAATAGCCTTGAAATGATAGATCAGGTCTTTTCTATCGCATACAGAGGCTATTTTTTGGCCTATATCGTTTACCCTTTTTTGGAGAGCCTCATCTTTAACTACTTGATATTGTTTCTCAACGCTTTTTGAAAGAGAATCTCCCATGTTAACTTCGCCATCAGTTGACATGAGCACAATGTCTTCTTCTCCGGTTGAAGTTTCAAATTCTATTGCATGGGCAGATGCAATAAAGATACATGCCGCCAAAAATGATAATAATAAAGCTATTTTTCTCATTATCTTTTTAATCCCAAGACATATTTTACTATGTTTTCGGGATAGTTCCAAGAGAAAACTAAAATAGTTTAAAATTGATTAAGTTAGGGATTATTATAAATCTGTGGTTAATATTTAGGAAGGTAATTTTTTGAAGAACAATTATTAACGAGCCATTGAGTTGATGCGATCTTGATTTGCTTTGTGCCAAACGTCTTTAAATTCTTTGCCTTGAGTTTCAGCTAAGTTTGTACTAAGCGGAGGCTGAATCGCATATGAAGTTACTTCTTTCTTTTCGGCCTTTACAAATTTATAATAGACTTGATTACCTATTAAAAAGGCAGCCGAAATCACAACGCCAAAGCACGCAGCTAAAGTCGCCTTCATAATTCGCGATTTTGCAACTGAAACCGTAGTAACCGTCAGGTCTGCGCCGCTATTGAGTTCGCCTCTTAAAAATGCACCTGCGATATCCGTGGCTTCATATTGATTCTCTGCTTCAGTGTGGACTTCTATCGTAGTTTTATACTGCATTTGTCCCGCACCTCCTTTTTCTCAATGAACTTACTATGAAAACTTTTTAACCATTTTTTAAGCTACAAGTAAGTTTACAATAAAAAAATGCTATAGTCAAGAAAATAAGCTAACTTTTTAATCCTTAACCTAATTTTTTTAAGAACTGTAAAACCTAAGACGTTTTTATTCTCATTAAATTTATAGCACAAAAAAAATTCTTTGTCAATAAAATATCAGTGCGCCTGACCCGACTCGAACGGGTATGTCTGGCTCCGGAGGCCAGTGCTCTATCCATTGAACTACAGGCGCATGGATGAAGACAATCTGTATCGAGCCCCCCATTTTATAATTGCTATCAAAAATCTAAAACCGTCGGTAAATGTCCTGGCTTTCATTGTGCTGACCATGCGTTTATGTTCATGGCTGGAAATTTCAGATATGATCCAGTTTTGTCTTAGGGTGTGATACAGAAATTCAATTTCAATTTCAAATCCTGAAGACCTATACCTATATGCATCAATGCTTTCTCTTCTCATTGCCTTATACCCATTAAGAGAATCTGTAAGCGAGGTTTTAAAGATAAAATTTACCAACAGAGTAAGTAATGCGTTCCCGAATAATCTAAGTGATTCATATTCATCGCTGCCCCCTTTTGCGCGTGAACCTATGACCAGATGAGCGCCTTTCTCTATAGCGTCAATGAAGTTACGGAAATCTACGGGATCATGAGAGCCATCTCCATCTAGCATAATTATAATCTCGCCCCTAGACTTCAAAAGGCCGGTTATGAGCGCATTACCCTTGCCTGGCTTTCCGGTGTTGCGATAAACATTGGCCGATTTTTCTTTAGCAAACAATTCTGTATTATCAGTGCAATGATCAGCCGCTACAAGTACTTCAAAAGCATAATCCTTAAGTTGATTAACCTGATTATTAACGCCATCAAGTACATATCGTATCGTAGCTTCTTCGTTTCTTGCAGGAATTATTATACTAACTAACTTCATTTTTGATCGCCCCTTTTATTTAAAAATGATATTTTTTGTCAAATCAATAATAGCGTCTTTAAACCACATTAATTCATTAAGAGAACGAATATTTTTTATCGAAAGCAAAAACCAAGAAATTCTAGAATAAAATTTTTGATATGCTTTTCTATAATACCTTAATACTTCATGCGCCCGCATAGAACCTAATTCATAAAAAACTTTGTGCGCATAAAAACCCTTCTCGACACCATTTTCAATGGGAATTAAAAAGCGGCCGTTTGTTTTTATTTCTTCGTATAGTTCTGTTCCCGGTAACGGCAGCGCAATCATAAAATTTGCAATATCGGGAGCCATTTTTATTGCAAAATCAATGGTTCTTTGCATGGATTCAGGGGTATCTCCGGGCAGGCCTAAAATAGAGTTGGTATACACAATAATATTTCTTCGCTGAGCTTCCCGCGTTGTAAAAAGCGCCTTATCCAAATCCAGTTTTTTCTTGATTCTTTTTTGAATTACCGGATCAGCCGATTCTATGCCAAAGCTAATTTTAAAAATCCCTGCTTTTTTCATTTTATCCAGAAGTTCTGAATCTGCATTGTCCGCCCTCATCCCATTCTGCATATTAATCGCTAAATCGTAATCTTTCGCAATAATCAACTCTAAAATTTGCTTTGCGCGGGTTTGATCAAAATTAAAATTGTCATCCAGGATATCAAGTTGCCGTATTCCAAAGT
>JAQUOR010000211.1 GCA_028717025.1 Candidatus Omnitrophota bacterium
AACCGGAATGCTTAAATCCTGGCCCTTGATGTATCTAAGTACCTCAAAAATATCGCACTTCCCTAAATGATAATCCGTAACGATGATATCCCAAACCCCCTGGTTCAACGCTTCCTTAAGAGAGTCGAAAGTATCCACTCTCTTATGCAGGGGTTTATAGCCGCCGCGCTCCATTTCCTTACGCAGGAGCTTGACGTCATTTTCGTTATCGCCAATCATTAACACGCGAAGCGGAATGAACATTTTCCTCAAGTGCTACCGGTCTCTTTTTTTAGCGTATTCATATCGCACGGGCTTAAGTACAAAATTATAATTATGTTTTTAAAATTAGCCAATTGCCTGCCTCTCCTTTCTTCTGACTTTTTTCCACCATTCTTGATTTTTGTTATGTTTTTCTACCTCACGCGAAGAGCTGATAATATCTTTTGGAAACCGCGCACAGGTTATAACGTAGACAAAGATATCGTTAAAGACAAAGCGGCTCCGGAAGAATGAATAATGATTTCCTGCGGTAGAAAGAGATTTCTTAACAGCGTTGAATACCTTGAGGCTTATCGCCATCAGACAAAGGCTCTGTGTGCTTCAATGTATGGCGCCTACGATTTCTCTCCTGAAGCGGACGACGTTGCAGAAGGCAAAAGCTTATCTTACGCGGTATACACAGATACGGAGAAAAGATTTATCTAACGAGGTGAGTTTCCGTAGTTAGTAACTGACTACGCGGCTAAATGCCTGAGGAGTAATATTTACGCTGCCGCTAAAGGGAAAATCAAATACCAGGATGGTAAACAGGATAAGTGCTATGATGGCAGAAAGAAGCATCGTCATTATCAATTGTGCACCCAGGTTTTCCGAACCAAAAAAGAATGTAAACATTATGGTAGCGATTCCTCCTACCACAAGCACAAACCAGAGCACCGGATGGATGCCATTTCTTGAATCCAACAACCGTTCCCTGCGTAATTCACACAGCTCATTGAACCTATTAACCGAAGTTTCAAAAAAGATCTGGTCCGTTATCGCGTGCGGCACGTAGCTGCTGTATGCTCTGTGCAAGGTATTTATCAACTCCTGCGCATGGGGACTGGCTTCGCCGCGTGCAAGTACAGCCCACTCTTCATGGATGACTGCTTTTGCATATTCGTTTAATGCGGTGCGTATTTGTATTTTTGCGGTATCACTGAACGATTCGGCGTCACGGTAAAGCGTGACCACACAATTGGCTTCCTTTTCGACGTTCACGTTTGCCTTATCAAAAGCCTGCCAGACGATAACTACCACAAACGCGAGTAGCACAGTATACGCCATTCCCAGGGTTCCGAAAATCGCGCTGGCCACGTCGTTATGAACCTCTAACTTCTTATGAGGTACAAAATACCTCACTAAAAGCAAACCAGCCACCGACAACACGATCGAAGACATCACGATGATGATGCCTAAAGATACCAAGGGAACATCTACGAGCAACCGCTGAGTAAACGGCATTTCTCCTCCTTTATCACTCTATTGATACCTCGCGCTTAAAGATACCTGGCGCTTACCGGTATACCTGAAATCCGGGCAAGTCCTTGTTCTTGATTCTCTGGAATCTATCATCCTCCACGCTCATGATTCCTTTAATGTAGCGCCAGAAAAGAAGTACATTGGCCCTTACCTGTTCCTTGACCTGTTTCTGCGGAGGAATCAAATTACCTTTCTCGTCCCACCAGATACCCAGCTCATATGCAGGATTCTCTATCCAGACCCCTTCATTCTCCACGCCGGTAACGACTGCCCATAAATTTTCGCTATACACCTGGAAGAGAGGTAAATCGCTTTTTATCTCTTCACTCAGCTTGAAAAGCACAAGTTTTCCTTCTAAATCCTCAAGCCGCATCTTCTCACCTCCCTGGTTTGAAAAGGGTAATTCTATGACTTCAGATGGTCTTCGCGCGTTTTTTTTGTTTTTTTGCCTCATAGGATACTGCGTAAATCAGACACGTTATTGTACAGCTTAAAAATTATTTTTTCAATAAGAGAAAATTTTTGGGGCTGCGGCCAGGCGCGCTTTAAAGGATGGGTCTTGCCTGCGGGTATTTTTATGGCCTTGAAGGATGCGAGGCACAGGCAAAGAAGTTATCCAGCTTTTGCGCGACTGTTCCACGTTCCTGATCGGCAGTAACAACATGATATGAATTCTCAAGCAACACTATCTCTTTTGTACCTGAGTTTACCCTATCATATATAAACTGGGAATTCTTCATGCTGGTCATGTCATCATGACGCGCCTGAATAAGCTGCAGGGGCACTTTTATATTCGGCAGTCTCCTGCAAAGATGTTTAACAAGCAGATCTAATTGCTGGAAAAGGCTCACCGGAAAATAGGGATAGCCGTAGCGGGCCGCATGCTGATTATCGTGTAGGTCGGCGTTCGTGTATTGCCGGTGCACCAGACGCTGCACTTCTTCATTCTTTATGCCATAGGGAGGCTCTTCCTTATAGTATAAAAACTCTTTTAAAGGTGTGCGATACGCCAAAGGTAAAAAACATTTATACCAGGGAGCATTCCACCCGTCATAGAACAGGGTAGGAGAAAGACAACTTATTGCGTGGAGCTGGTCGCCGAACTCATCCGCCAGCAATAATGCCAACAGTGCACCCATGGAAAGCCCTGCGGTAAAAACGTGGGTATACTGCGGCCGGACCTGGAGAAACGCTGCGCGGGTTGACTGATAAAATTCCTGCCATTTGGTTTTTTTCAATACCTCGAGCGGAGCGCCGTGATTTGCCAAGCGCGGGCATACGACGGTATATCCCTTGCCATGCAGGAATTTCGCCTGGAATCTCATTTCCTGGGGACTACCTGTCAAACCATGGATAAGAATAACCACTTTATCGGTGTTACCACGCAAATATAAACCTTCATCGGTTGCGGTGGGTGCCGATTTTTTTCTTTTCCAATTAATATCAAATATAACTGACATAAGATCACTCAACCTTCAATAACCAATAAAAAATATTAAATCTGTTTAATGTTCGGTACGGGTACCATCGGGAGAACGCTTGCAGCCGTTTACTCGTATCGCAATGCTTCGATAGGATCGAGTTTAGAGGCCTTGCGGGCGGGCCAGAGTCCGAAAACTATTCCGACCATCAAAGAAAATGTCGTCGCAAGAACAACTGAAAGCAAAGAAACTTTTACCGTCCAGCCGGCAAAAAGGGTGATCAATACCGAAGTGCCGGCACCCAAGAGAATACCGGCAATGCCTCCGATAAACGACATCAGTATCGCTTCAATAAGAAATTGGATCATGATATCTTTATTATTTGCCCCTATTGCCTTGCGCAGGCCTATCTCGCGCGTACGCTCGGTTACCGAAACCAACATAATATTCATAATGCCTATTCCGCCCACCAAAAGCGAAATGGCGGCAACCGCGCCGAGCAGAAGAGACATTGTTTGAGTAGTGGCTTCGAGCGTTTTCTTGATATCGGACATATTGCGGATTTGAAATGAATCCTGCTGGTCCCGGGTAATCAAACGGTGTTGCTTTATAATAAGTTTACTGATCTCCTCCTGGGCAGCATCGGTTGTATCCGGACCGGTCGCCTCTACGTAGATAGAATCGATATATTGTTTACCAAACACCCTGTACATCGCAGTAGTTATCGGAATGATCACCGTATCATCCTGGTCCTGATGCCCGGCCGAACCTTTTTCGGGCAAAACACCGATGACTTTAAAATTAATCAGG
>JAQUOR010000212.1 GCA_028717025.1 Candidatus Omnitrophota bacterium
CAAATGCTCCTCGAGCGTTCTTACGACTTCAACATTCTCTAACATGAAACCTTGAGGAATCAACAGAAGAGAATTCTCGATTATAGGATTTATATTGAGGGGTTCTAATTCAAGCTGGGTTACTTTTGAAAAGTCAACTAACGCGCAAATAATATTATCCGCCCGTTTAATATTATCTTTGATAAGGTGCGCCACTTCAGTGATCTCTTTATCGGCATTTAACTTAATTTCCAGGTAATCGGCACTTTGCATTATTATCGCAAGAGGGTTACGCACTTCATGAGCAATGCCGCTTGCAAGCTGACCTATGGCTTTAAATTTCTCGCCCTGTATTACCTGCTCCTGAGTTTCTCTAAGCTCCTTGTACGCCTTCTGAAGCGACTCATCGGCGAGCCGGCGTTCAATGATACCTGCCAGAACGTTGGCGATAGCGGACAAAAATTCTCTTTCTTGGGGAGTATCTTGGCGCCCTTCCTGAAGACAGAAGTTAATAACCCCCAGGCATTTCTTGTCAGCGCTCATGATGGGAACGCAATAACGACCCTGAGCAGGCATGTCGTTACACACGCTTGTGTGCTGCGCATCGAGGGAACTTGCGAATTCTATATGCCCGCTTAATGCGGCCCTGCCGCAAAGGCATTTGCCAAGAGGCATCTCTTTACACATCTCCTGAATCTGCACGGGCAAGCCTACGTGCGCCTTTAGCTTAAGAAACTGCCCGTTATCCTCAATAAGAAATATGCCGCCTTTTTTCTCCAGAAAAAACCAGGGGATAGAAAACGAACGGTCAATTATCTTTTCCAACATTTCTTTAAACGGAATATTTTCCAGGGAAATTTTGAGCAAATCATTAAGGATGCTCTGATTTTGATGTTGGGTTTTAAGCTCTTCTTCGGCGGTTTTACGCCTCTCTACCATTTCGTTGAATGCGATACTCAGTTGCCCGATTTCATTATTACTGCTGATGGCAATTTTTTTATTTAAATTCCCTGCCATGACCTCGAGCGTCGCTGCGTGCAAGCGTGCTATCGGCGCTACGATGGCGCGCTTGAAGAAAATCACGAACACCACCACAAAGAAAACATTAAATACGACTATCGCCAGTATTACAAAAACAATGGTCTTGCTTGCGCCTTGAGTGTCCTTTTTTGCACCGAGCATCCGTTGACGCGCATATTCATGAAATCTCTCTGCATGTGAAAGCGCGCCGCCGATAATTACTTTATCCATCGCCTCCATGAGCTGTCCCCCTTCCCGTTCACGGATAACATCAGGAAGGTTAAATATTTTTAATGCTATTTTTTTACCCTGAAGATATTCCTTTTCTACCTGCGCTAAAAGCTTTTTTTCTTCGTTATCGGTATTTTCTTTTTTTGCCAACTCTGTAAAAAGACGTTCAAGATTTCCTGCGGCGCGCCTGAAATTTTCCATTTCATTTGTTTCGCTGCCTGAAATAAGAAAATCATTGGCAGGCATTATCACGTTTGCTAACGCAACCTGCAAGTCCTTGGTCAATTCAAGTTTCTCGAGTTCCCGGGAAAACGTGGATACACTCGTTTCATAGGTACGGATGGTAAAAAAAAGCAGAGAAGTCAAAAAGAATACTTCAATTAAAAATATGGCTACAAGGATTCCTATTTTCGTTTGAATACTTGCGTTTTTCATAATGATTATACGTAACCCTATCGTCTCCGGTGATTACAATGCGTATTATGCGCTTTACTGCGTGGTTACGGCAGTAAGAAACATGACTACTTTTCTATTTGCACTCGCCTTCGTTTTCGACATGGATACGCCGAAAAGGCCGCGGCGCTGGGAGCTTGTTTCCTGTGTGGAATCAATACCTCCGATAGCTATCGTATCTCCGTTACGCAGTACCGCCTGCGTTAAAACAGTTTTCTCCTCAGGCACCCCCTTAGGCGTCAATGAACTCGAAGACGGCCGCACCACAACCGTAATCGTCCCATCGGTATTTACAACAGGCAAAACCTCTAAAAATTCCCCTACGGCCTGACGCAGGGGTGAAATTATTTCTGCGCCGTTAGAAAAACGTGTTACCGTTTGTCCGAATATTTCGTCTTTGCTTACCGCAAGCTGGGCGGAGTGATTGCTGAGCGTCTTTACCATCATATTCACGCGTGTATGAGCGTCCCGGGAGGTACTCAACGCACGTACGATCGCCTCAAATTCACCCCTGGGGATATGTACCTGGCCCGAAGAAATACCGATGGTATCGAAAAAATCACTACCCGCATCGACCACCAGCACCTTTATTTCAACCATTTTTTCCGGAATATCCAATTGCGCGACAACTGCTTCGATGCGCGCGAGCACCTCGGGAGAATCGAGCACAATCAAACTGCCGGTGTTTTCGTCAATGCTCACCGTGCCTTGTGCACTCTTTAAATCATTGGCGACCTGATAGAGCGATTGCAAAGACCCTGATCTGACTTTGAATATTTTAAGTTTTAGATCCTCTGCCTGGCACAAGAAAGCTCCTAAAATAAAACAGAGAACCAGAACAGTATAAAATTTTACTCGTGCGGTTAAAAACATCGTTTATCTGTATTTGTTTAATACCGTAAGCAACTCGCTCGCGGACCTTGGCATTCTCGCTTTGCCTTCACGCAGTATCTCTTTTGCGGAGAGATCTTTACCGTACAGCACTTTATTTCCTTCCCAATGCTGCGTGACAACGTCTCCTTCCAACTTAAGCCCCGCAAAAAGACCCCGTGAACGCGAATATGAGAGGATCCCGCCTTTAAGTTGCACATCGGTCGAGGCTTCGGCGTTTCTTCCTACGGGACCCGCAGCGACAGAGGCATCCGCGCCTAATTTAAATTTACCCTGTAAAAGCCCGTCGATGCTCCTTTCGTTCATGATAAGCAACACAACGTCCGTTGCCTGCCCCCCTATTTGCCATCCGATACTGCCTCCTGCTATGGTGAACACCGCAGGGGCAGACCACTTACGGGTTTTATGATTCTTGACCATGATGATGCCTTGGCCGTATTTTCCCCCTATTCCAAGGCCTGCGGAAACAGTGGAAGGAAATATAGCGATGGCTTCGCACTTTTTAAACAGGTTTTCCGGAATGCTCTGCTCGGGGATGTCCTGTATTTCCGACAGCACCTTTCCTGATTCTTCGACGAGCGCCGTCCATTTATCTTCGGCTACTATCACTTGACTACCCGTGAGAGAAAACATCAAAGATATCAAACCGATGCCAATGAGTTTTTTCATCTCCCTTCTCCTTCTTTTACGCACCCGGACTCATATTCAAAAGGCGGGCCACTATAGGTATCATAAGGCGCCTGCGCCTTTTAAAATTATAATACCATGCGCGCTGATTTATTCAATTTAAACCTTTAGGCGGGCGTATCCCATAAACGCACATAGAGGCAAAAATATGGTCAGCAGGAAGAATACTCGCAATAGCAAAATTTCTAAGTGAAGCTCCACGGACTAAAGTCCGTGGCTTCCTCCTAAAGCAGAAATCCCAAAAAAAATATTCATCTCTCGGGTTAAAACCCGGGAATTTCTGCGAAGGATTAAGCGGTATGCGGGATGGTGTCTAAACTGCAGCTTTATGGGTATGATTTTGCGGGTTGACCCTATCTAAAAAGCGGCAAAGATTCTGGTGTTCTTCCGGATGAATCTCAATGAATTGCAGTCCGGCGCAAAAGCTGTCTGATGCACGCGTCTTGCTGCACCAGA
>JAQUOR010000213.1 GCA_028717025.1 Candidatus Omnitrophota bacterium
CTTCTTTAAGACCCAGCGTTACGTCAAGTGCATAAAGTTTAAAAAAATAACGATGGGTAGTACCGAAGGGCGGATAAGGTCCTCCGTAACTTATCTCTCGGGAATCATTGATTCCCTGCGTGCCGGGTATGCTGTTTTCGGCAATTTCACTTACAATATCCATATCAAAAACTACCCAGTGTACCCAGGTACCTGCCGGCGCATCAGGGTCGTCAACGATAAGAGCCAGGCTCTGAGCCTGGGCCGGAACATCCTCGAAAGCCAGGGGAGGATTTATGTCATCTCCGTCTCCGGTATATTTCTTCGGTATAAATCCATTATCGGTAAACGCGGGACTTGTAATTTTCATATTACGGTAAAGTTTTGTCGGCTATTGCGCTATGCTCTTTGATATTTTTAAGAGATTCTATCAGCTTTATGGCTTCATTTTTGGTCAAATTTTCTATGCTGCGTTTATGGTAATACTTCTGCAGGAAATTGCTGAAATGATTTTCGTCCCAGGCCAGAGCCTGCACGAGAGCTTTGATCAAAACTTTCTGCCGTATGGTTAAACCATAAGGATTAACCCGGTAATGTGAGCTGCGCACAAAATAATTCATTAATGTCCTGAATTTTTCGTCGTCTAACTCTTTGGCGCTGTTGACCCCTACGGCAGCATTAAGTATAGTTCTATACTCCTCGTCGCTTAAACCTAATTCTTTCTTGACGATGTGTATAAGCGCTAATTTCTTTTTATCCATAGCCTACCCTTGAGCGTTCAGCAATGAGGCTTTTTTCTTAGAAAGATTGTAACATTGCTCCGGCTATCCCTATATTGTTTAAATCCTCTTTATTTTGACTTTATTCCACTCAAGAAGGCACTCATCGGCAAAGTGCATATTTAAAGAAGTTAATAATTAAAATGCAGCTGCGGGTGGATTTTTCTATACTCTACGCTCGGTGCTTCGTGTAACCGTTATGGCTCTTAATGCGCTTACGTTCGCTCCGGATTCTGGATTCGGGAAGCATACGGGATACATACTGTAAAAGTCGTTCCGACATTCAGTGTGCTTTTTACGTCAAAAATCCCATTATGACTTTTGATGATGTTATAGGCCATAGCCAATCCCAAACCGGTGCCTTCGCCCACTTCCTTGGTCGTGAAGAAAGGCTCAAACATCTTAGCGAGATTCTCCTGAGCAATACCTATGCCGTCATCGCTAACCGACAGAAAAACGGATTTTTTATCAGGCTCCTGCCAGGTTTTTACCGTAATGGTCCCTTCGTGTTTACGGCCTTTTTTCTGGATGGCCCACTTGGCATTGGCGATTAAATTCAGGATGACCTGTTCCAGCAGCTGAGTGTCGCCTTGAAGGTCATGCAAATCAGGTTGAAGTGATTTCTGCAGGGTAATATTCTCAAGAAGCATCTCCTGTTTGATAAGCGTAAATACCTTTTCAACGAGCACGTTGAGGCACACCGATTCAAACCCTCCCTTTGAGACGTGGGATAAATCTAAAAGCGCTTGGGTTATTTTTCTACAGCGCATGGCGGATTCTTCGATAATATTTAAAAGCTCTTTAAACTCCTCGAACGTAAATTCTTTTTTGTCGGCGGCAATCATTTTAATCAACTGTATATTGTTGATGACGCCGGTCAAGGGATTGTTGATTTCATGCGCTACGCCGCCGGCTAATTGACCGATTGCCGACATCTTGGAAGCCTGCAAGAGGTGCCCTTGAGTGTCGGATAACAACTGACAGGACTTTTTAAGCTCTTCTTCGTATTTCTTACGTTCGGTAATGTCTTTTGCCGTATAAACCCTGTAGCGTATCATACCGTCCTTGCCGGTAATGATTGAAGAACTTAAAAGAACAGGAATTAACCTGCCATCTCTGGTTTTATACCGCGTCTCATAACTATTTACGTGATGCTGCTCTTTTGAAGCCAGGAATTCCATGGCGTCGGAATACATTCCGTCTCCCACAAGAATTAAACCGATTTTCCGGCCGATGAGCTCTTCTTCTTTGTAGTTCAAAAGCTCGCAGAACGCCCTGTTCACCGTCATAATTTTTTTATCCGGAGTCGTTACCACCAGCGTATCAAGCATGCTCTTCATGATGCTATCAACGTAATCCTTCGAAACGAGCGTCTTTTGCAAAGTATCGGACATCCGGTTAAAAGATGTCGCAAGGACCTCCAGTTCATCGCCCGTTTTAAGTTCGATTTTATAATTTAAATTCCCGGAGGAAATTTCTTTCGTAGCATGGTAAAGTTTTTTAAGCGGTTTTATAAACGTACTGCCGAAAATAAAACCTGCCAGCGGTATCATCAATACGGCAATCGCCGCAAGCGTTAAAATCTGACGGATAAGTTCCCGAAGGGGCGCAAATATTTCCTGCTCGTCCTGAACGACCATTACTTTCCATGGTAATACGTTCTCTGCGTATCCGCTAAGCGCTGCCGGAGCAGAAATAAAAACTTTTTTCTTGTGAAAGGAAGAATACACTACGCTGTAATCATTTCTATCCCTTATGCTGGCCCACGATGAGAGCGCGTCGTCAAAGCGCGTCATCGATAAAAGACCGGTATAGAATAAGATATTGCCTTGCTTATCGATTATCGTCGCATGACCGCTCTTACCTATAGAAAAATGGTTCAACGGTTCAAAAAATTTATTAATGTCAATGACGCATTTCGATATACCTATTACCTGGCTCTCGGAATCCCTTATAGGGACCGCTACTGCAATACCCCAAGAGTCGGAAGATTTATCATATTCGATATCGCCGACATAGATGCTTCCCTTGCCTAAGTTAAACGCTTTCTGCCACCATTCCTCATCTGCCTGATAAAAATCGGAGGTCTTTTCCGAAGATGCCACCAATCCGCCGAATTTATCGGTAATAAAGATTTCCGCTGTCTCCCTTTCCTGCCCGACGATTTCTTTTAACGTGAGGCTCGAGTCATTTTCCAGATATTGGCTGAAAAGAGCGCTTTCGGCCGGCTCCTGGACCCATTTTTTATTCATATCCATGAAATACTTTTTTATGGATTCTTCATCCATCGTAGCGTATTTCAAGTTATTTTCTTGGATTTGTTTCCTCCAGAGCATACGGCTCGAATCTCCTATCCGTTCTTCTATTTTGCTATCAATCATGTATGACACGGAAGCAGACAATGCCTGTGCAATTTTAGCATAGTCATAGGTAATCGTACCGCGCAAGAGGGCCATTCCCCGGAAATAGCCGATAGCGATGGCAACCGCGATTACCGTCGCCAATGCGAAGCTAATGAGAAGGATAATTTTAGTTCTAATTCCCAATCCCATTGTTCATCTCTTTTGCTTACGATACGATTATGTTAATGATTGAAAATTTCTCAAAGGAGGTCAAGCGTCCGTTATTGCGTGCTCTGCCCTTGTTGTTGCTGCGGTTAGAAAGAAAACCTCGATGATGAAGGTATTATAAGACCGATAATTATTTTTATCAAGCGAATAACTGTCTTCTATCCTAATCTTTTATGAAATCGCAGCGAGCTTTATCGGTTATCAATTGTTAATGGTGACTTTTTTTCTTACCAAATCAACATTTATTTTTTTCTTCATAAGCGTTGTCACGGCAACCGATTGATTGTGGATCGTAGCGTGTGCCCTTGCCTTCTCTTTAC
>JAQUOR010000214.1 GCA_028717025.1 Candidatus Omnitrophota bacterium
TTTGTTGCCTACTTTTAAGGTAAGAGGGATCAGCTTTCCCTCATCGTTCATTTTGCCTTCTCCGACGGCGATAATCTCCCCTTCCTGGGGTTTTTCTTTGGCTGTGTCAGGAAGAACAATGCCTCCCTTTGTTTTCGTGAGCCCTTCCGAAGGCTTAATCACTACTCTTTCACCACGTGGTTTGAGCTTCATCACTACACCTCCTTAAATCTTTTAACTTTAATAATTAATGAAGTTCCGTAAGCAAACGCTTACGATTTCCCATGCCTATTACCAAGCTCACTCTTGTGTGCTTTAACCTTGAGGGTTACGGTTTCTTTGCGCTGGATAACTATGTGAATGGTTGTTATTTCAAATTAGCAATCATTATCATAGAGTGCTAAACTATTCTATTGATAAAGAAAAAGTTGTCAAGATTTTTTTTAAAAAAATTATTACGGGGTGTCCTGCTAACGCGGTTTGGAGATCCTCGCGTATCGGTCAGCCAGGATCGTAAGCCCTTTTAAGACCAAGAGCGGTTCGAGAGTAGCACGAAAGCCAAGATGCGGCATAACAGCTCCTGCGTCGCCTCCGGTTATAATGATTGTTTTCCGCTGCGCGGTACCCTTCTTGGGAGCGTACTTTTTTATCATCGCATTTATCATGACAGAGAAGCCTTCGGTTACGCCCCTGTAGATGCTTTCGTCGGTATCGCGTGGTATCCGCGTAGACGACGCGCTGCTTGGACGCATTTGCGTAAGCTCTATTTTTTTAGGTAAGAGTGCGCATTCAGAAAGTACCCGTAACGATGAGCCTATTCCCGGTAGTATGAATCCTCCTTCGTACTCTTTCTTCTTAGATATGAAATCAACCGTTGTTGCGCTGCCAAAATCGATAATGATGCGCGCATGCGGGTAAAGGACATTCGCGGCAAATGCTCCTACCAGCCTGTCCATGCCTACGTGTTTTTTGTTGTATAGGCAGGTAATGGGTATTTTGATGTCCTTGCCTGCAATAGAAATGTTGTATTGTTTTTTGCGTGCAAGCGCGGATAGTGCGGCAGTAATGTGCGGAACGACAGAGCAGACGACAATACCGTTCTCTGCATATCCGGACAATATCTTTTCGATTGCTTTAAGCGAGGCACCTTTACCTCGGAGGCTGGTTGTTTTAACTATTCGTAAGCCTTTTGCCTTTGCAAAGTGGATACTGGTATTTCCAACATCGATAAGAATCATAGTAGTTGTATGCCCTCGTCTTTTTTCTGCGCCCTTAACGGTACTTGTCCTATTTTTTTCAATGAGTTTTTTTCCTGATAGCGATACGCTTCTTTAAGCAGTGCCGGCATATGACCTGCTTTAAATTCAGCGTACACTTTGAGGAACTCATTGAGTAAATTATTAAAGATTTTTTCTATTGCATATTTCTTTCCTGTTTCTATTGCGAGCGACGAAGCCTGCGGCGGCAGTTCGTTGCGCTGCGTATTGATGTTTATCCCGATGCCTGCCACGATAAAATCTGTTTTTTCTTTTGCTCCTTTCGCCTCTACCAATATCCCGGCAATCTTTCTTTTCCCTGCCATTATATCATTAGGCGGTTTTATTGTTAACTCCAGGTAGCATTTTAGGGTGTGTATCACGCTTAATGCGGCTATAAGCGGGAAAAAGCATACTTCATTTAAAAGATTCTGCGGTCGCAGGATAAAAGAAACGTATATCCCCTGGCCCGGCGGTGAGACCCAGGTCCTCTTGAAGCGTCCCCTGCCGCTGGTTTGCGTTTTTGCGCGCACAATGGTTATTTCTTTTTCGCCTCTCTGCGCAAGACCAATGGCATAGGTATTAGTTGAATCAACGCTTTCCAGGGTAATAATTTTCAGCGACGTTTTTGCTTTTATGTGTGCCATAGTGGGATTAAGCTTCACTTTTGCGTATCAAGGACATTTTTGAGCTCTTTGATCTTATCACGCAGCTGCGCCGCTCTTTCAAACTGCAGATTTTTTGCCGCGATAAGCATTTCTTTTTCAAGCTGGGCTATCGCCTCAATCATTTCCATGCTCACTTCGGTTAAGTCAAGCCGCTGGGTAAGCTTATTTTCTTCCTGTGCATAGATTTCAATGCCTTCCCTGATCGCTTTCTCGATACTTTTAGGAGTAATGCTATAATCGGTATTGTATTTAAGCTGCTTACGCCTGCGGCGATTGCTTTCCTGTATTGCATGCTGCATCGAGGCGGTTACCGTATCAGCGTACATAATGACTAAACCGTTGATGTTACGGGCGCATCTGCCGGCTGTTTGTATCAGGGAAGTACCGGAACGTAAGAATCCTTCTTTGTCGGCATCAAGGATCGCTACCAGGGAAACTTCCGGTAAATCCAGGCCTTCACGCAGTAAGTTTATTCCGATAAGGCAATCAAATTTCTTCATGCGCAGCTCTTTTAAGATCTTTGCGCGTTCAAGCGTCTCGATGTCCGAGTGTAAATAGGTTACCTTTAAGCCTTCTTCTTTTAAGTATTGGCTTAATTCCTCCGACATGCGTTTAGTCAGCGTTGTGACAAGCGTGCGTTCGTTGCGTTTGCCTCGTTTATCTATCTCCTTAACTAAATCATCAATCTGATTTTCTGTGGGTCTTACTTCAATCACAGGGTCAACTAAGCCGGTAGGTCGTATGATTTGCTCGGTCACTTTTCCTTTTGAAAGCTTTAGCTCAAATACGCCGGGTGTGGCAGAGACGAAAATCGTCTGGTTGATCAACTGCATGACCTCGTCAAATTTAAGCGGCCGGTTATCGAGGCAGGAAGGAAGCCTGAATCCATACTCAACCAAAGTTTTTTTTCGGGATTTATCGCCCTCATACATTCCCCGGATCTGCGGGACACTTACGTGACTTTCATCGATAACGGTTAGAAAGCCTTTCGGAAAATAATCGATAAGGCACCAGGGACGGCTTCCCGGTTTACTTCCTGATAGGTGACGGGAATAATTCTCTATGCCGTGGCAGTAGCCCATTTCTTTAAGCATTTCCATGTCGTACTTGGTCCGTGAAGCAAGACGCTGCGCCTCGACGATTTTTCCTGCTTTCTTGAGCACTTCCAACTGGTCCTGTAATTCCCACTCGATTGTCTTAAGCGCTGCATTGATTTTATCTTGCGCCATAATAAAATGTTTTGCCGGATAGATCCCTACACGACTTAATTGCGAAATTTTCGTCGCTTTAAGAGGATCGATCTCGTGTATTTTTTCTATTTTGTCGGCAAAAAATTCGATGCGTATGGCCCGTTCTTTATAGGTAGGGAAAACGTCCACTGTATCCCCTTTTACCCTGAAGGTGCCGCGTTTAAAATCAAAATCGTTTCGTTCGTACTGCAGAGAGACCAGGCGCTTTAAAAAGTTCTCCATCAGGGTGGTTGAGCCCTGTTCTACATAAAGGATCAAGTCCTGATAATCCTGAGGAGAGCCTAGATTATAAATGCATGAGACCGAAGCAACGACGATAACGTCAGAACGCGAAACAAGCGAACTGGTTGATGAGAGCCGCAAGCGGTCAAGCTTCTCGTTTATGGATGCGTCCTTTTCTATATAGGTGTCGGTCTGCGGTATGTAGCTTTCCGGCTG
>JAQUOR010000215.1 GCA_028717025.1 Candidatus Omnitrophota bacterium
GATTCTTGCTCGGGGTCATCAATAGATAAATTTCTTAACGGATACGATTGTGCTCCTTTTATCTTTGCTTTAGAAGCTTTGACTAAGGGGCAGGCATACTTAATGGCAGATCCTTTGATCATGTATCGAGAAGAAAATAAATCTCGTTGGGCCGGCAGATGGCCGGTTATCTATGCGTATTATATTCCGCAGATCACGCATTCCGCGGTTGCATTGGGTTACAGAGAAAAAATCTATGATAGTATTATAGCCGATATAGCCTCTCAACTACCAGGATTTATCATTTACTGGAAATCTTCCTCGAAAAAAGGAGTAAGAGAATCTATGCGGTGGATAGATCTCGTATTTCTTTACGGAAAATATGGATGGTTTTGGAAGAAATGCGTTTATCTCATAATCACCCCATATTGGTTATATGCGCGTATCGTGCTTTGGCGAAAACGAATCCGTTTAGTCTGACTGAAAATCAACGCTGTATGCTACCGCAGTGGCCGAGAGGATTAAAAACCTTGTGGAGTGAACGGTGAATTCGTTCCAAAAGAAAACCTGGACAATAAACGTGCCTGTTGAAATAAAGTTACCTTAACGGATTAATCCATGTCGATTTCAGCCCCCGTTGTTATCATAATCTTCAATCGCCCCAGTCTCACGGAAAGGGTTTTTGAGATAATAGCGCGTATTGAGCCAAAAAAAGTGTTCATCATTGCTGATGGTCCACGATTTCCCGAAGAAGCGGAAAAGTGCCAAAAAGCGAGAGCAGTAGTCGATAAGATCGGCTGGAATTGTGAGGTATTTAAAAAATTTTCTGATAAACATCTCGGCTGCAGGTATGGGATAAGCGCGGGGCTAGACTGGGTTTTTTCGCAATCCGAAGAAGCAATTATCCTGGAAGACGATTGTGTCCCTTCACCGTCGTTCTTTTATTTCTGCCAAGAACTTCTTAATAAATACCGGAATGAGAAACGAATCATGAATATATCAGGAAGTAATTTTCAGAGAGGCCGACGTATAGATACGTATGATTACTTTTTTTCTATTTATCCTCATGCGTGGGGGTGGGCTACTTGGAAAAGGGCATGGCAACTTTACGATGTTGATATGAAAACGTACCCCGAAGAAGGGTTAAAGGTTATACATAAAACATTTAAAAGTCATTTTGAGAGAGAATACTGGAAAAAAACCTTAGATATGGCATTTATAGGAGAACAGGTTGATTGCTGGGATTATCAGTGGTTTTACACGTGTTGGTTGTACGGCGCTTTATCCATAAATCCCAATGTAAACCTGGTATCGAATATCGGCTTCGATAGTATCGACAGTACCCATTGTAAAGAAAAAGCCTGGCTTGCGGGATTGCCTGTGGGTAACGTGGGTACCATGCAGCATTTTCCTGCTACGATTGCTCATGACAAAAAAGCGGATGCTGATACCTTCATGGGGCGTTTCATACGTTTGGAAGCAAAGGAAAAAAATCTTACGTGGTACCGCGCGCGATATTACATGAAATATATGTATCGTATGCTGTATAAGAAAATCGCATTGCTAAAAAGAAATATTCTTAAAAATAAAAATGCTCGATTATTGCAAGAGTGGGAAAAAATAGGTAAGCCAATGCCAATGCCGGAGCAATTAAAAAGAATGGTTATAATATCTTATGCAAAGAAATTCGCGGTACGTACATTTATTGAAACAGGGACTTATCGCGGTGATACGGTCGATGCGGTAAAAGATATTTTTCAAAAAATATTCTCAATAGAACTTTCGAAAAAGCTTTTCCTGGAAACGAAATATAAATTTTTAAAGCATAAACATATCACCATACTGCAAGGTGATAGCGCCAAAGTATTACCGCACATTTTAGCTAACCTATCCCAACCATGTTTGTTTTGGCTCGATGCTCACCATACGTGTTTCAGGGATGCAGTCAAGGGAGAAGTTGAGACGCCGCTCGTGCAAGAATTGAACTGTATATTAGAACACTTAGGAGACCATGTAATCCTTATCGATGATGCCCGTTTGACAACTGTTGAGGGTAAAACCGAATGCCTCAGACCAGAAGAATGGCCCATGCTGGAAGAATTAAAAACGTTGGTTTTTAAGAAACGCCACGATTGGATATTTGAAGTTAAAAATGATATTATCAGAATCCATAAAAGGCAAGAAGGCGATAAATCCAAATTATTTTCGCGGTCGGATCCATATGATGTTTTGTAAAGAAGCCGTCGATAAGTGTTTCTGTTCACAGAAAGCAGCATTTCTTTATACCGGATATTCTCCGCTGACAGGAAATTACCTTTACGATGTTTCAAGAAGCGGTGCAGAGCTCGTTGCATTTACCGTTGTCTTCATTTGCAAAAATTTGACAGGCGTTTTATCTTACCGCACCCGGTAAAAAGTTCGCCGCCGGCGTGGTTTGGCTTCCCGCTGCCGGTCAAAGAAGCCGCACCATTTACGCGAAACGAAATCGAGGCATGATGTATACCAAACACAATGAAGTGTCCCCGTCGCCCCTGGTCTCAATTATTATAGCCACCCTCAATGCGCAGGATACGCTTTCTGCCTGCATCGAATCAATCATAGGTCAAACCTATAAAAACTACGAGATCATAATAATCGACGGAAACAGCACCGATAACACGCATGCGGTCATACGTAATTACTCCAAGAGCATTGCTTATTGGGAAAGCGAACCAGACAACGGCGTGTATGAGGCGTTGAATAAAGGAATAAAAAAAGCCCAAGGAACATGGCTTTATTTTTTAGGGAGCGATGATGTACTCTACGACAAAAATGTCCTCAGTAAGATTTTTAATGATTATGATACTACCGCGATCGACGTAATCTATGGAAATGTTGTGTTCCGGCATTCGAAAAAAAAATGGCTGGGACGATTCGACCTCTGGAAACTTGCACAACACAACATTTGTCACCAGGCAATTTTTTTTAAAAAAAGTATTTTTTCAATGCTTGGCCCTTACGATTGTCATTACAGTGTTTTAGCCGATTACGAATTTAATTTTCGCTGGATCGCGAATCCGCGCGTGCGGCGCAGATACATCGATGAAATAGTTGCAGTCTATAATGAAACTGGTTTAAGCGGCCAGCAAGGTGACAAGTTCTTTTTAGAAAATTTCACGCACATCAAAAACGAAGCATTTAAACAAGCATCTATAGTCGAAAAAATGGTCTATAAATTTAAAGCATTATTTAATATCGGAAAAAGTCTCTGAGTATGACCTCCGGCGTAACGATGCGGTGAGGTGTCGAAAGCCGGTCTCGCTCTTGATGCAACGGCGTCATTGCGCATCGAAGGCGGGTGTCGGCGAGCGAGCGGCACGCGTTTAATAACAGCCGAAGATTTTTATCATAAGAGAAAAATATGTTTGATGCAATACATCAATATCTGTTTAATAAAAAAAAGGCTTGGCTCAATAGGTTTAACCGCATAAGGCACAATCGGATTTTGTACGAAAATTTTAAAAAAGATTTCGATGTATTCAGGAGGCTTTCGTGTAAGTCTGAACCGCGTTTTCCTGTCGAGTCTATGGAATCTTTACCTTATCTTTTCGATAAAACTTCCACAATGGAATG
>JAQUOR010000216.1 GCA_028717025.1 Candidatus Omnitrophota bacterium
GCTCATCCGCCCTTAATCAACGGCTATTTTGCTCTTACTCAGAAATTACACGCACTTACTTTTGAAACAAAATTTTATCTTGGAGAGGTGCCCGTTATTCCTCAGGAAACACCTACCGTAACAGATCCTGCACCGGTGGTCAATGCTTTAAAAACCAATAGCTTGGTCGTACTTAAGAATCATGGCGCCGTTGCCATTGGGCAAAAGTTTGATGAAACTTTGGCGTTGATTGAGGCCCTTGAAGAAGCCGTACGTACTGCCGCAATCGCGCGGCTTTTTAATAAAGAAGCGTTTGACGAGTTGGAAAGCCCCTTGAAAGAAGCGCTGACAAAGAATGAGTCTGCATACCCGATGTTTTCCCGGGAACATATTCAAGCCATCGTCGATTTAGTCAATAAAGACGAATTTATTGCCGCAAAAGGCAAGGAACTTGATTTAACCTTAAAGCTTGCCATAAAACTCGACGGTAGTGATAAAGCCTATAGATTTAATTTTGAGAAAGGAAAAATTATACGATTAGATTTTGACGCCGATGCACCCTTTATTATTTCCGGGCCACCGGAAGTCTGGGAGCAGATATTTTTAGGCAAACTTGATTCTTTTGTCGCGGTTACCCAGGGAAAAATGAAGCTGAGCGGCTCATTCGGGCAATTATCAAAGTGGTACGTACCTTTTACCCGGCTGTTCCAGATATTCAAACAAGTAAAGTTCCAGGCATAGCGCAAAGCGCACCGCAAAATATTTTTAAGCTATGCGTCATACCATGCGTTTTGCTGATTTATTCAAAATATGATCCCTCATTATCATTTATTCATTGACGGAGAATTTAAAGATTCCGGGGCCAGCGTGGACGTTATTAATCCCGCTACGGATGAGCCTATCGCAACCATAAATATGGCGCACGCGCGCGATGTCGAAGCCGCAATAATTTCGAGCCGTCGCGCCTATGACCAGGGCCCCTGGAGGGCTCTTCCGTATGCGCAGCGCAAAGACTATATTCTTAAGATAGCACGAGGCATTCTTGACCGCGCGCAAGAGCTGGCAACTCTGGAGAGTTTAAACAGCGGTAAACCCATAAAGGAAACAACCTTTATGGATGTGCCTTCAGCAGCCCAGACTTTTGAATATTTTGCAAATAATTTTGAGCGTTTCCTGCAAGAAGACGTCATAAAAATCCAGTCACCGATAGCGCATGCGCAGGCTGATCTGATTCGCGAGCCCAGAGGTGTCGTGGTTTTGATCGTTCCCTGGAATTACCCGCTCCTAATTACATCCTGGAAATTGGCGCAGGCACTTGCCGCGGGAAACACGGTTATTTTAAAACCCTCGAGTTTAACTCCGCTTACCGCTTTGGAGTTAGGAAAAATTATTGCTGCCGCAAAACTGCCGAAAGGTGTCGTGAACATTATTACCGGCAGCGGTGAGGTAATCGGCGAGCAACTCTGCGCAGACAGCCGCGTTGACATGATTTCTTTTACCGGGAGTAACAGCGTAGGAAAAAAGATTTTAGAATATACCTCAGCGCACGTTAAGAAAACAATCATGGAGTTGGGTGGAAAATCCGCTTCCATAGTTTTGGCTGATGCTGATTTAGAATTGGCGGTCAATGGTTCCCTGTGCTCGATATTTTTAAACCAGGGTCAGATGTGTACCGCGATGTCACGGATCCTCGTTGAGGACGGGATTTATGAGAAGTTTGTAGCTGATTTTATAAATAAAGCACAACGGATAAAGTTGGGAGAAGCCACAGACTTCGAAACCCAGATGGGACCCCTGATTTCCAGGGAGCAGCGGGAAAAAGTTATTGCGTGTATAGAAGGTGCGCGGGCGCAAGGAGCGACCATAGCCTGCGGCGGCACTATCCCCGCAGCTCTAAACTTACAAAAAGGATTTTTCTTTGAGCCGACAGTAATAACTGAAGCCACTTCTTCCATGGCTATTTTTCAAGAAGAGGTTTTTGGACCGGTAGTCTGTATACACAGATTTTCAGATATTCAGCAAGCACTGGAACTTGCGAATGACTCGGATTTTGGCTTGGCGGCAGCCGTATGGACCAGGAACGTTACGTCTGCCCAAGAACTTGCGCAAAAAATAAATGCCGGCACAGTGTGGATTAATACCTATGGCATGTTTTTCAATGAATTACCTTACGGGGGTTTTAAACAGAGCGGTTTCGGCAAAGAATTGGGCAGGGAAGGGTTCCTCGAATATACCCGTCTTAAAAATACTCTTACTGATACGACTCCGGAAGGCAAGCCCCTGGTAAATTATTGGTATGGATTTTGATTTGCAGAATGATTACGGAGATTATAAAGAAGATTACGGGGATTGCACAATCTTTGAAATCTCTCTTCTAATCTCTGGAATCAAATTTGTACAAAATTTATATTTATGAAGATCTGGATATATAGTAGTATAAGTGTTCTTTTGGTAAGTTTAATATCGTTAATAGGGGTGTTTACCCTTTCGATACGGAAAGAGCTTTTGCAGAAAGCAACGCTTCTTTTGGTAAGCTTTGCGGTGGGCGCGCTTTTTGGCGATGCCTTTATCCATCTTCTCCCGGAATCTTTTGAAAAACTTGGCACCAATCTAAGTACCTCACTTTACATAATCACGGGAATTCTTGTTTTTTTTATTTTAGAAAAATTTATTCGCTGGAGACATTGCCATACTCCCACCTCAACCGATCATCTTCATCCGGTGGTTACCTTAAATCTGATCGGTGATGGAGTGCACAATTTGATCGACGGCATGATCATCGGTGCAAGCTTTTCGGTAAGCGTGCCTATCGGCATTGCAACCACTTTGGCGGTAATCTTACACGAAATTCCTCAGGAAATAGGCGATTTCGGAGTGCTTATCCACGGAGGGCTTTCCATAAAAAAAGCGTTAATTTTCAATTTTCTCTCCGCGATTACTTCTTTTGCGGGTATGGCGATTGCGCTTATCGTCGGTCAGTACCTCGAAGGGTTTACCCTGATTCTATTGCCGATAGCTGCAGGAGGGTTTTTGTATATTGCAGGTTCAGACCTGATACCTGAGTTACATCAGGGCTGCGATATAAAAATATCAGCCGCAATACTGCAATTTCTTTTCCTGGTACTGGGGATTTTCGTCATGGCGCTTTTAATTCTGTTAGATTAATAATGTTTTCTCTGTTGACTTTTATTTCCATAGATGACCTCGCTGTTTTTGTATATATGTTTCATGGAGAATACTCAAAGCTCGCAAACCAATTTTTCCTTAGCCAATTTTTCCTTCGCGGATAGGGCCTAAAAGCTAATATACTCTAAAAAAATACACGGCCGTGAATGTAAATGAGGCATATTAAGCCTGAGCTTGATTGCTAAGGAGATTTTGGTTTTTCAAAGTTTTTCATTCCAAAGTTTATAGTTTGCAGTCTGTTTTTTGGCTTATTACATAATAACATGCCTGAAAAAATCCCTTGACCTTTCCGCTTTCCGAGACTACATTAACCATATGAAGAAAACGGGGTGGAGCAATAGTTTTCTCAAGAAACTTGAACCTACCCTGACTTTTACCCCTGAATCCTCATTCCATACTTCGGTTATACGAAAACCTCGCC
>JAQUOR010000217.1 GCA_028717025.1 Candidatus Omnitrophota bacterium
CACGCATATTGCGGCCCCAAAAGATATTTTCTTCCTTTTGATCGGGGATATGGGAGATGCCCGGCGTTAAGACTTCCATTCACCACTATCCCCCGAGGGTACTCGATTCTGGCATTATCATCGATATACGCCAGCGTGGCTGCTCTTTTTGAAATTTCTTCATAGAATTTGCGATTGGCAAGATACGAATCGATTACGATGATATCTGCCTTATCAACGATAGTGAATAATCTGTCTTTTGCAGCCATCCAGTCAAAAGTCTGATACTTCCCATTCGTAACTATATCCCTAAGTTCATCATCGCCTTGTATGATTAATTCCGGCGATATCCCTCTCTTTACAAATTCCTGGTGAAGAGCAAAGCACCGGGTTACATGCCCCAATCCATACTTGTGCCCGCCTTCAGTGATGATGTTAACTTTCATTTAATTTGTTTTTTGTATAACTTTTTTATTTATAAGTTTTAGCCATGGCTTTTGTCTGAACAAATCCACTATTGCATGCACCCCAAAATACTTATTTCCGGCATATAAATGATCGAAAACCGAGCAAAGCAACGCATAGTCCTCTTGCGTGTCTAAGGTCACCCTGATATCCGGAGAGTAATACTTTTTTTCAGCATTTTTAATGCTGACTTTAAATGTCTCCGGATTTGAATAAATAAAACTCGTTACGTGTTCTTTTTCCGAAACACTTGGGTTACCGGTAAAAGCTTTCTTTAAAGCGTTAAAAGAAACGATTTCCACGTTTAAGCCTAAAGGGTAACCTTTAGTCGTGGTATAGTCATTTCCTTTTTTGCAATGCAGGTTTAATGCTGCACCGATCAAGGTGCAATCAATACACGGATTATCGGCAGTAAGTCGTATGATAGTATCCAGCGTGTGTTCTTGCGCAGCATAGAAAAACCTCGACAGGACGTCAAGCGCATCCCCCCGAAAGGTACGAACCGACAATGCACGAGAAAGAGATTCTATGATATTATTTTCGCTGCTTTCAGGGCTTGCAACGATTATCTCATTTACTCCTTCCGTCTGCTTAGCTCTTCGTATGACCTGTTCAAGCACAGAAATTTTTGAACCATACGGTAAAGGCAATAAAGCCTTTTTAGGCAACCGGGTAGATTCGACTCTTGCCTGAATAATAATTCCTATCCTCATCGTTATACCTCTTTCACCATAGAGTCCAACCACCGTCTACAATAATATTCTGTCCTGTAATATACGAGGATGCTTGTGATGCAAGAAATATAATTGTACCTTTCAATTCTTCCGGGCTGCCTATCCGCTCCTGGGGTGTTTTACCGCAGAGTAGCTTTATAAAATTTTTTTTCTTTCTGACCTCGGCAGAGGGAAATGCCCCCGGAGAAACACAATTTACCCGGATGCCATAGTGTGCTAAATAAACCGCGTAATACTTTGTTAACTGGATCACACCTGCTTTGGCAGCGCCATAATTAGGGGGACTAAAAAAATCAGGATTGTCTTTATAGATCTTAAAATCCGGCGAAATAAACCCGTACATGGAGGCAATATTTATGATAGTACCTGTTTTCTTTTTAAGATACGGTATTGCTTCCCGGACACACCGGAAGACGCTCGTTAATGTCCCGTCAATACCGTGCCCCCACTGCGCATCGCTCATGCGTTCCGGGGAACTCATGGTGCAATACACTGCGTTATTGACCAGGATATCGATTCCGCCCATGGTTTTATGTATCGTCGCCATAGCACTTTTAACGGAATCGCTTGAGGAAATATCCATTATTATGCCCGTGCACGCGACTTTATACTTTTTCGATAACGCTGCTGCAATCTGTTTACATTTTGTATCATTTCTACCCGCGACAACGACGCGGGCTCCGGCTTGGGCCAGAGATTGCGATATGGCACGTCCTAAATGTCCCGTGCCTCCGGTCACTATGGCAACTTTGCGGTTAAGGCTAAATAGTTTATTAAGCGACATGGTCCACTCCTTAATTTTCCTTGCCCCATAAATAAGGGATAACAACATTACCGGGAACCGCTGAAAAGATATCCAATAGTTTTTTATTCGTTTTTTTGCCTATTGTGGCATGCGCGATTAATCCGGCGTTTCTTAAAATTTGCTGCTTGGACTCAGCGCCTATAACCAGGCTTGTTATTCCCGGCAGGTTCTTTACAAAACCCACCGCCAATTCATCGATGCTTATTTTTTCTTCATTAACTACCCCGTTGAGCTTTTCCAGGTACGGTAAGACGTATTTCATTTTCCTTGGGACCTTGTTGGCGGCGAGGAAGAAAAGCCCCTGCAGATAGATACTTCGTGCGAAAATAATTTTTCCCGATCTGTGCAGATCCTGCAACAAACCGTCCGCTATAAAACGGTGGTCAAACAGATTTACGGGAAGTTGAATGGCGCGCAATACTTTAAACGCTAATGCAGCGCGCGCCTCTTGCGGATGATACACAGAGACGCCTAATGCGTCAATGAGTCCTTCCTCTCTTAATTGTACGAGGCTTTCCATTACTTTACCCTGATATGAAGTCATATCCGAGGCGTCGTGCAGATAATATAATGGTATTTTCTGCAAGGTAAGTCTTTTTAACGATTCTTTAACGTAATTCTTAACGATGCGAAATATTGTTTTATAATCAGCATCTTTCTTGGCATTGATTTTGGGAAGTTTTGAGCTGATAAAAGATTCCTGGTGACTATTAGCACCGGTAGAAATAAACTTTCCGATGATCCTTTCGCTATCATCATATGAATATGAAGTATCAAAACTCGTTACGCCGCTATCGTACGCCACCCGCAAAAGCTCTAATGCGTGTGTCATATTTAACTTTCCTCCGGTGTTGGCTATTCCGTAATTGAAACCGATTTGAGCGGTACCAAGCGTCAGCTTGGAAATTTTCGACATCGCTGCTTTTGCGTGCTTGTTTTTCATCGTGCCACCGACCGCAATATCTCTTGTATCGAACGTATAACATACCGAAGCTGGGTATCGGACAAATCCGGGCATATAGGTAAAGACAGTGCTTCGCTGTAATATTTTTCAGACATTGGATATTTTTCCTTTCCATATCCATGCTTACGATAAAACGGTTGCGTATGGACCGGAATGTAATGCACCTGGACACCTATGTTTTTTTTCTGCAACATCGTATATATTTCTTTTCTTGAACAACGTATATTCTCCAGATTAAAACGTAAAACGTAGAGGTGCCACGCATGGCGGCTGATAGAACGATCTTCGAACGGTAATTTTATTAACCTTTTAAATTCCTGCAGCTCTTTACTATAGAAAGATGCTATCGCTTCTCTTCGCTTTAAAAACTTTTTTATTTTTTCCAATTGGGTAATGCCCAGCGCGCACTGTAAATCCGTAATTCGATAGTTAAACCCTAAATCCCTCATTTCATAGTACCAGCCGCCGATTGCTGCGGCATTCTTTTTATCCTTATAGATACCGTGGCTCCTAAGGGAGAGCAACTTTTCATAGAGCTGTTTTGAATTGGTGGTTATGGCGCCGCCCTCGCCTGTGGTTATGATTTTTACGGGATGAAAGCTAAAAACGGTCATATCTGAATATTTACACGCTC
>JAQUOR010000218.1 GCA_028717025.1 Candidatus Omnitrophota bacterium
TCATTCTCAATCGAGCAGGATTTCGTGCTTAGCTCATGTATCAGATTGTTTATGTTCTCATCGTCAACTTTGTATGCATTTGACTTTTTCCTCATTCGATGTCTCCTTTGACAGCTATTAGCTCACCGCCATCAGCTTTCAGCTTATGGTATAGGTTTTAGGTTTACGGTTATAGGTTTTAAACGTCTCCCCTAACCTTGAACCGCTAACCTCTAACCTAAATAGGATTATAGCATACGGTAAGGATTTTTTTAGCATAATATGACGGGAAGGCGGGATTAACGCTTGGAAGCTCAACTATCAGATTAAAGTACTGCGTACTTTTTACGAGTACCGGGTACAATTATCGATTATTAATTACCTGAATAAAACATTCAGCAATCGCCTTAAGAACTTCCAATGGCGTAATAGTTTTTTATCATAATGTCTTTTAAAAATATCTTATATAAATTTTCCATCTCTGCGATCCTTGCTGTGCTCAATGCTCCGTACTAAATCCGGGCTATTTCACCCTGATAGACTTAATTATAGCCTCAGCGACAGAAAGATTTTTATCAAAGTTTTCGTCCTTTGTTTCAAACTCTACTTCATAAATGTTTGTTTTATCCGCAAACACGTAACGTTTTCCTTTCACATTCGTCTTCTCTCTTGTTCCTTTGTATACTAAGAATAATGTCTCTTTGCTATCTATCGTTGATTTTCCTTTCTCTAATAATTCAAAATCAGATATTTCCCCGGGAATTACGACTTTCAACCAAAGATCATTAAATTCTTCGATGGTCCTTGGTTTCTTGCTTACATCGGCAACCATAACTTTAATTTTTTCTTTAAAATCAATTGCGATATCTCCCACTGGAGATAAAAGTTCCACAAATCCGTACGCATCAATTATTTTCCAGGTTGACGGATATTCTATGGAATATTCAAAATATGGCCCTTTGCCCGTAAACGTTTTTTGTTCCTGACTGTAGCATAAAACAGCTCCCATGAATACCAGGATAAAACTTAACAAAAGTTTTTTCATGAATGCCCCTGTCTGTTTCGCTTGCAAAGCAAAATTATTAATTACGAATTGATAACCCAATAAGAACTTATTTTTCCCGGCACGAATGCGCTCCTTTTGATTTAAGAAAAGCAACCGTATCGGCACCGGCAAATTCTTCGGCAATATCCAAGACACTCTGGTTATCGGCATTACAGACATGGATATCCGCGCCATAGGCCAGTAGTAATTTTATCCCTTCCAGATAATTGCTATAAGCATACCAAAGAAGCAAAGTATTGCCTTTCTTCCCGCGTGCGTTAATATCGGCCCCGGCTTCAATAAGCACCAGCGCTGCGTCTTTTGATTTATTAAAAATAGGGGTCATGCCAAACTCCGTATCATGGGCATTAACATCCGCCTTATTTTCCACAAGCAATTTGACGATATCGGCATTTTGCGCAAGATGCAGGGCGGTGCTTCCCTGCGCATCCCTGGCATTAACGTCAACACCCCGGAGAACAAACCGTTTGACTGCCTGATAATCATTCTTTACTGCGGCTTCGAAAAACTCTGAGAGGTCTTTTTTCTCCTGAGAATACTCAGGAAGTATGCCGCTGTCTTTCTCTATCGGGCCGGCTCTTCCGGAAGCCCTCTTTAAATCTTCAAGGATTATCATGTTAGCTGTCAATCCGGGATTTAATTCCTCTGCCTTATCTATGTCATCCCAAGCTTTGTCATATTCTTTTATCCTATAATGATAAATTGCCCGCATAGCATACGGATTGTCGTCTTTAGGATCAAGTTCGATAAGCTTGGTACAATCCGCAATGGCCTGGTCATATTGGCCCATATCAGCATACGTAAATCCCCGGAAAAAATAGCCAGGCGTATAGTTGGGGGCAAGTTCAATGGCCTTTGTATAATCTAATATAGCTTGGTCAAGGTTTCCTTTTCTGCGATTAATATCTCCCCGGTTTACATACTCGAGAGCGCGCAGCGCTTTTGTAATCTCTTCAGGCGCCGGACGAAAGTAGCTCAGAAAAATTAAAAATGCAAATAATGCTAATGCTCCAAATATAAGGACCAAAGATAATTTCTCTAAGAACGGAAGCTTCTTGTAGCGCTTTTTCTTTTCGTAAATGATCCCGAACATTACTAACGCAAAAATAAAAAAAATAAGAAATATGTACATATGAATTATCAATTAAAAATTACTAATTACAAATTACGAATTATGCTCAATACTCCGTACTCGATACTTTCCCCTCTACGATTGCAGATTGGAGATTACAGTTCGCCGTTCTCCCTTATGAGCCATGAGCTTTTTCTGTCTCCTCCGGCGTCAACAACTCCGGCAGGATTTCACGTGAACCGGCGATGCCTGTCAGGTATTCTTTTATCTTTTCCTCTGAAACGCCGTGAATCCTTAGAAGGTCTTCTACTTTGACGCTGAACTCTTTAGTAAGAATATCATACTCTGCTTGCAGCCCGGCCAGTTCGGCATTGAGCGCTGCTTTTTTATCACGCAGACTTTTCCAATCAGCAGCCATCGCTTTTCCGGAGAGTAACGCTTCTTCAACTATTTTTATATTGTTAAGCTTTTCTTTATCCTCTTGTTTTACGGGTTCTTCAACAGTATATTTTTCCAATTTCTCATCGAGTGATTCAAGGAAACCCTTCTCTGCAATAAAACCTTTATTAAGAAAAATTACCAGCAGCTTAGAGGAAAAATTATCCTCTAACGTGCGGACATGGCGCGCAAATAGATATTTTCCGTCAGCGGCAATAATTTTTTCGTAATTTTGGGATACCCAGGCTAATACTTTTTCCTGATTTTCACAATTACCCAGGATATCGTAAAGGGCGCATCTGATTTTAATGCTTTCTGTTGCTACTATTTCGCTAAAAAAGAAATCCGCTGCCGCATCGCCTGGTTTATTTCCAAAGGCCGTGAGGATAAGCAATTTTTCCTTTTCATCGCCGATATTTTTGCATCGTACGATGAGCTCCTGCCTTAGGCGGTCATTTTCCAGGCGATCAATCAAACGATACGCGCTGTGCGAAACGATCCATGAAGGGTCATTCAAAAATCCGCGCAAAGTAGAATCAGGGATACCGCTGCTTTTATCGGCGATAAGGCTTAACGCCAGTATCTGCTCGCAGAGGACATGAGGGTTATTGCTTTTAACTTTAAGTACCGGCTCAAGCAGTTCAGTTTTTGCGCCGTATTTCTCACTAAAGATCTGCAGGAAACGCAGGGACGCGGCAACCGTATATGGGTCACGCGCGTCTAAAAGTCCGGCAATTTTTTTATAAACTTTCCCTGCCAAAATATATTCGGCAGAGCTTTTGTCGGCCTTTTCGTCAGAAAGCTTTTCTCCAAACCCTACTGCCCGGCCGCCCAGATTAACAACCGCATTATAGACGACCTGTGGATTTTTATCGGAGAGCAGGTTGTAATAATCCTGGCTGGAAAACTGCGGCAGCGTTACTGATGGATAGCGCGAAAAATCGTCTTGCCGGCAACCTGAAACGATTAAAAGAAATACACCGATTAAAACTAAAAATATTTTTTTCATACACTCTCCTTA
>JAQUOR010000219.1 GCA_028717025.1 Candidatus Omnitrophota bacterium
CGCAATCGCTAATGATTTCGGATTCGAGGAAATATTTTCCCGGCAGATTGAAGGGTTGGCAACGCCAAACGATGTCGTCGTGGGCATATCGACTTCGGGCGAATCAAAAAATGTTATCCGTGCCGTCACCGCAGCAAAGAAATTGAAAGTAAAAACGATAGGTTTTTTAGGCAAGGACGGCGGTTCTTTGCGAGGAATGGTGGACGTAGCTTTGATAATTCCTTCCCATGATACCCCGCGTGTTCAAGAAATGCATATCCTGGCGGGGCATATGCTATGCGAGATAGTGGAAGAACGTTTCAAGTAACTTCTGTCCCGTCAAAAAAAGATTCCATGGGTACGATACAGTCATCTCATTCGATTGCAAACATTGTACGCCGGCTTAAACGCCAGGGTAAGCGCGTTGTTTTTACCAACGGCTGTTTCGATATTATTCATCCCGGCCACATCAAGATTTTAAAAGAAGCCAGGAAAAAAGGAGATATCCTTGTCGTAGGTTTAAATTCCGATGCATCCATCAAGCGCATCAAAGGAAAACATAGACCTATTCTTAATGAGCGTGCAAGGGCGCAAGTGCTTGCAGCACTTGAAGTTGTAGATTATGTAGTCCTGTTTGATTCCGATACGCCTTTAGAATTGATTAAAGCCATTAAACCTGATTATTTAGTAAAAGGCGGGGATTGGCAGATAGATAAAATTGTGGGCCGAAAGTATGTGAAAAAAGTATTTCGGGTAAAAATTTATCCGGGACATTCGACTTCGCTAATAATCAAAAAAATTCTGCAGACACATTGAGTAATGCGAGAAAAAGGACTACTGAGAGTTATCGATGCAAATTTCAACCGCTGCAAAGAAGGGCTGCGGGTTACTGAGGATATCTTTCGTTTTGTCATCGAGGATGACCGTATCAGAGAAAAGATACGTGTCATTCGTCATGCGCTCGATACAATCGCCCGAGAAAAAATAATAAAGAAAGCAATTGCCAGCCGTAACGCAACGCACGATTCCGGCCGCCATGTCGATGCGTTAGAACTGAATCGAAAAAATTCCAGTGATATCCTTTATGCGAATCTGCAGCGCGCAAAAGAGTCATTGCGGGTAATTGAAGAATTTTTTAAAATTATGCTCCCTTCCCGCGTAGGAAGTATTAAGAAAATACGTTATCAGATGTATACTTTAGAAAAAGAAATCTACGTCAAAGTCCGTCGTTAACACTTCATTAATGATCTTAGAAAGGATTACCCATGATTGATGCGTTTAAAAAGAATTTTCTTAAGGAAATCGCAAAGAACGAAAAAGTAGGGTTCCAGTTTCTTCGAGAACAGCTTAAAAGGGGCAGGGTTGTCATTCCTCTGAACAAAAAAAGAAAAATTTCAAGACCCGTTGCCGTCGGGGAAGGTTTTAAGGTAAAAATAAATACTAATATCGGCACCTCGACGCAAGCTGCCGATATTGCCGACGAGATTAAAAAAATTACAGTGGCAATAGAAGCGGGTACCGATACGATCATGGATTTAAGCGTAGGGGGAAATCTTAAAAAAATAAGGAGTGAAATACTACGCGCTTCAAGCGTGCCGCTGGGAACGGTCCCCCTCTATGAGATTGCGACAGAGGTAGAGAAGAGAAAGGGTAGTTTTGAAAAAATTGAGTTTAAGGATATTCTTGACGTTCTGACGGCACAAGCGCAGGCGGGTGTGGATTTCTTTACTATCCACGCCGGAGTGCTTAAAAATGTGATAGAAGTGATTAAAAACGATAAAAGAGTAGGCGGGATAGTGTCAAGGGGCGGAGCGATTTTAACACGCTGGATGTATGTCAATGATAAAGAGAACCCTTTCTATGTACATTTTGACGAGATCCTGCAGCTCGCCAAAGAATATAATATTACGTTGAGCTTAGGCGATGGTTTAAGGCCCGGAGCCGTTGCTGATTCGAGCGATCAATTACAATTGGATGAATTGCGGGTCCTTTCTACGCTGGTGAAACGTGCACGAAAGAAAGGGGTCCAGGTGATGGTCGAGGGGCCCGGCCATATACGCCTGGATGAAATCGCAATGAATATGTTGTTAGAAAAAAAACTTTGCGATTACGCGCCTTTTTATGTACTAGGGCCGTTGCCCACCGATATAGCTGCAGGTTATGACCATATTGTTGCCAGCATCGGCGGAGCCATCGCGGCTTTAAACGGCGCTGATTTTTTATGTGTCGTTACTCCGGCGGAACATCTTCGGCATCCCTCAGTGGATGATATTAAGGACGGGGTAATCGCATCGCGCATCGCAGCGCATTGCGTCGATATTTTGCGCTTTAAAGATGAGCGGGAGAGGGATGAGAAACTTTCTCTCGCGCGTTCACGAAGAAACTGGGAAGAAAATTTTTCGTTGACGCTCGATCAGGAAAAAGCACGCCGCTACAGAAAAAGCGTATCAACAGAAACCGATATGTGCAGTATGTGCGGAGAATTCTGTTCTTTGAAGATCATCGAGAAGTGCGACTTGTTGAAATAGGCTACAGGCTGCAAGCTGCAGGCTGAAAAAAATATTTAAAGATAAATCATTGAGATCTTTTTGACTGTTATAAGCTGACGAAGAGATGTATTTCTTTACTATTCAGTGTTTGCTTGCTTCTTTGTCCTAATCCAGGGTTGACAGCGACGCGAATTTTACGCTATTATGAATTTACTTTTGAGCGGAGCGTCATAAAGGGGCAGCGCCCCACTTGAGCCTGCCTGCCGGTAGGCAGGGAGGAATGAAGCGAGTACTCGAGCGTAATGACGACGCGGGCGTAGTTCAGTGGTAGAATGAGAGCTTCCCAAGCTTTAGATGTCGGTTCGATTCCGATCGCCCGCTCCAAACCTTTAAGGCTATGATATAGGTTGAAATTTTTGTTATTTAATGTATGATATTTATGTATATATTCTTTGACAAATGACGGGTATTCTGCCTTTATTATTTATAATTATTTTTCTTACCTCGTGTGCGCCTCAGCATATTCCGCCACAGCAACCATATGCCGGTATTCCCGCGTCAGCAGAAAAGGTATATTACGTACAAAAAGGTGATACGTTATGGAGTATCTCAAAAAAATATACTATCAGCGTAGAAGAATTGCGCGAACGGAATAAATTTTCTTCGGTTCAGGCATTACGAACCGGTCAGAGGATATTAATTCCTGTTTCTGGAGGTAGCCGGGAAGATTTTTCTTTTCGCTGGCCGATACGAGGAGAAATCGTCAACTCATTCGGTCAAAAAATAAGTAATGTTAAAAATAAAGGGGTCAATATAAAAGCCAATATAAACGAATATGTAAAAGCCTCGGCAGCGGGTAAAGTGATTTATCTTGATTACTTGAAAGGGTGGGGCAAGACAGTCATCGTAAAACATCCGTCGAATTTTTATACCGTGTATGCAAATTTGCAGGATGTTTCGATTGCGAAAGGTGTTTCCGTAGAGGCAGGGTCTGCTCTCGGAAAAGTTGCCTGTGGGGAAGATGGTAATTATATCCTTCATTTCGAAATACGCAAGCAGTACTTGCCGCGAGATCCCCTGC
>JAQUOR010000220.1 GCA_028717025.1 Candidatus Omnitrophota bacterium
TACAGGGAGAAATCGTTATTGATGGCTGCGGGACAGGCAGCGTTAAAACCGGGATTGAACCGCTCAATCACCTGCTTACCTTATTTGCTTTTCATGGCCTTTTTGATCTAGAGCTTAAGGCACAAGGGGATCTGCAACATCATATCATTGAAGATATAGGTATTGCTTTAGGGAAAGCCTTTAAGGATGCTTTGGGAGACAAAGCTGGTATTAATCGCTATGGATCATTTTCGGCGACTATGGATAAGGTACTGGTGGAGGTTAATGTTGATATAAGCGGAAGGCCTTCTTTACACGGAATGACAATTGACAAAGGCAATAAAGGTTTGCCCGATTTTTTAGATACCTTTACATTTGATAATACTGATTTTACCGCCAAGCATGCCGAAGAATTTCTTGAATCTTTTCTGCAGCATGCTGGTATCAGTATGGTTTATTTAATAAAGTCAAGTGAAGGGGATCTGCACCATATTTTGGAAGCTCTTTTTAAAGCTTTAGGCAAAGCATTGGATCAAGCCACGCAAATCGACCCGCGCAGACATGGCATTCCTTCAACAAAGGGAGTAATAGATTAAAAAAACCGTACCAGGTAACACGTCGCACGTAACACGTTTTTAAAAAAGACGCGATATGTGTACCTGTTACGTGCTACTGAGAAAGCTATGATAGTAATCGTCGACTACGGAATGGGAAATTTACGGAGCGTGGAAAAAGCTGCACAGTTTTTAGGGAAAACTGTAAAGGTGAGCAGCTCGGCCGCTGTTATCAAAAAAGCAAAGAAGATAATTTTTCCGGGTGTGGGACACTTTGGCAAGGCCGTAGGAGAGTTAAAAAAGAGAAATATTTTTAATGTGTTGATAGAGAGGATCAAGGAAGGCGTGCCCTTTTTAGGCATCTGCTTAGGAATGCAGCTGCTCCTTGGAGCAAGCGAAGAAGCCAGAGGCATTAAAGGCTTAGGGGTTATCGCCGGCCGGGTAAAAAAGTTTAACCCTAAAAATGTAATTGTACCGCACATGGGCTGGAACCAAGTAGCGTTTAAGACCGAAGACCTTTTTAGGAAGATACCAAATAATAGCTTTTTCTATTTTGCACATTCATACTATTGCGTTCCTTTAGATAAAAAAGTTATTCTTGCTACCACGGACTACGACATTACCTTTACATCGGCTTTGCGTAAAGACAATGTCTGGGGAGTGCAGTTTCACCCGGAGAAGAGCCAGGCGCTCGGGCTTAAGGTGTTTAATAATTTTCTTGAGTTGTAACGTAACGATTACGGAGATTATGGGAACGATTTCAGAGATTACGAAATCGCTGTAATCAATATTGATTAAATTATGCTTATTATTCCCGCCATTGATCTGTTAGATGGAAAAGTAGTGCGGCTTACCAGGGGCGACCCAAAACAATCAAGGGTCTATAGCGAAGACCCTGTTGCAACTGCTCAGCGTTGGTTGGAAGCGGGAACAAGCTTGCTCCACGTCGTTGACCTTTCTGCTGCGTTCGATAAAGGCGATAACTTAAGCTTTATCCGGGAAATCATACGTACCGTAAAGATCAAGATTGAAGTGGGAGGTGGCATCCGGGACATCAACCGTGCACAGGAACTGATTGCTCTGGGTGTTGAACGTATCATCGTCGGCACCAAAAGCCTGGATGAAAAATTTTTGACGAGCCTTATTAAGAGTGTTGGTCCCGATAGAATAGCGGTAGGTGTTGACGTTAAGGATTCTTACGTCGCTACCCATGGCTGGCAAAAGACTACGAAAGTTAAAGGAAACGATTTTATCGCTTCGCTCTATACAAAAGGCGTGCGCTGGGTGATTTATACGGATATCTCACGGGACGGTACACTTTCAGGCCCCAACATATCAGAAGTAAAAAGCCTGGTTTCATTTAAAGATTTGAATTGTATTCTTTCCGGAGGAGTGTCTTCCCTGGAAGATCTTAAGCAAATTAAAAAAGACGCCCCGTTTTTAAAGGGTGTCATTGTAGGCAAAGCCCTCTATGAGGGCACGATAGAGCTATCACAGGCACTTCATCTTTAGATGAAGGGTTGCCCGCCGGTTAAGGCGAGCGCTGACTAAGAGTATAATAAATATTGACAATTTTCTTGAATGTGATATAAAAGAGAAACTTGTTCCTTAAAAAACCTTGTGTTTTTGAGGGTTTTTAGTGTTTTCGCAAATATATAAGTAATTGGAGGTATTTATAACGTGAAAAAGACGAAATTCTTCAGCGATTCCAAGAAAAACTGGGTACTTATCGACGCAAAAGATAAGGTGCTTGGACGGCTTTCCACCCGCATAGCAAAAATTCTGCAGGGTAAGCATAAAGCCACCTATAGCCCGAACTTTTTGTGCGGGGATCATGTTGTGGTCATTAACGCAAAACACGTAAAGATCACCGGCAATAAGCTACAACAGAAGACATATGACCGGTATTCCGGTTACCCGGGCGGTATACGAGAAATAACTATGGAACGTCTTGCCGAGAAGAATCCCACACGTATTCTTTATCTGGCAGTGCAGGGCATGGTGCCAAAGACATTACTGGGCAAAAAAATGATGCGGCTATTGAAGGTTTATCCTGACGCTACGCACGGTCATGTAGCCCAGAATCCCAAAGTAATAGAGGTTTAAAACTATGGATGAGACCAAAACAATATTTAAGGCAACTGGAAGAAGGAAAGAAGCAGTCGCGCGCGTAACCATGATTCCTGCGGGCAAAGGGAAAATCGTCATTAACGGCAGAGATTATCTTGCTTATTTTTCTACCGTTGATCACAAAATGCAGGTTAAAAAGCCCTTAGTCACTGCGAGCCTTGACGGGAAAGCAGACATCAAGGTTAATGTATGCGGCGGAGGCACCAACGGTCAGGCAGGAGCAATAAGCTTAGGTATTTCACGCTGTCTTTTGGAGTGGAACCCTGAATTGCGCAGTGCCCTGAGAAAAGAAAGCCTTCTTACTCGCGATCCTCGCGCTAAAGAACGTAAGAAATATGGTCGCAAGGGTGCACGTCGCAGATTCCAGTGGACTAAACGATAATTGTAAGCATACAAGATCCAACAAACCACAGAGAGCACAAAGAAGTATTCTTTGTATCTTTGTGGTTTTTTATTTCTAGTGACACCGTTCAACCGCTTTAGATGCAGAATAACGCGGATCTGTAAGCGGATATACGCATAACTATCTTTGCGCTTTTGCGGAATTTCGCGGTTTTGCGGTGTTCTTCCTGCAGGCTTGACAACTAAAGCCAGTTGCGTTAATCTATTAAATCCAGAATTTGCATTAGCCCACGGCGAATAACGCTAATCTTTTGGGCTACCGCGTAGGTGCCCTGAAGGGCAAAAGTAGCTGCAAAAAGCCTCGACATATCCTTTTTCGAATATGCCTGCGTTTTTTGCAACTCTTTCCTGCCTGCCGGTCAGGCAGGTATCTCCAAAATCTTAGCGTTCTTCATCCGCGTTTACCACGTAGGTGCTCTGGTGAGCAATGCAAAGTCTAGGTTTATCTAATGTTTGCAGGAGTCAGGGTTTTAGCATAA
>JAQUOR010000221.1 GCA_028717025.1 Candidatus Omnitrophota bacterium
GGTGCGCCCAGGGCAGCGGAGAAGATATTTTAAAAGTCAGCCCAAGATTGATGCGTTTGCTTATTAATTCGGGACTGCGTAGCATTTGCATCGGAGCAGGCTCAGCAGAGGCTATAATCAAGGCAACCAGATTTTTACGGGATTTTAATATCAATGTAGAACATAACCTCGTTCCTGGGCTTGTTTATGCATAAAATAGCTTTAACTTGACTAATCGCAGGAGTTATGATAATTTGTCTGTAACGCATTTATATGAAGTTTAAGTCAGTACTAAGAGGTGAAAATGAATAGATTTTTTACCGCATTAGTAGTTTCTGGATGCTTAGTTTCAGGTTTTTGCTTTCCGGTTTTTTCAGAAGATCTTACTATTACCACGTATTATCCTTCTCCTTATGGGGTTTATGCTAATTTAAGATCGGATCAAATGGCAATTGGTTCCGGTTACAGGGCTTCAACTCCTCCGAGTAATGGCCTTCTTGTTCAAGGAAATGTTTCAATCGGATACGGAGCGGATACCGGTTATCCTCTGTATGTTTCCGGAAATGCAGTCGCTACCGGAGATATATATTTGGGAGCTAGGGGAAGGTGGTTGAGCAGCGTCTCCTGGTGCGTAGCAAGGTCGTTTAGCAGCAATAGCGGAACTACTCCATGCCCTGCGGGTTCATATGCGTGGTTTGGCCCTATAACATTTAGCTCTACTGACGGCAGCGCTATCACTCCACCTACATCTGGATCCTTTTTATGCTGTAGCTAAAATAATTATGAAGATATTTTGTTTTATTATACTTCTGTTATTTCTCTCTCCCGTTATGCTCTTTTCGGCAGACAATGTCGTTATCGCTGCTTATTACCCTTCTCCTTACGGGAGCTATATGGACTTAAGGGCGAACCAGATGACACTAGGTTCAGGCTATAGGGCATCAGCTTTCCCGAGTAACGGCCTTATCGTTCAGGGAAATGTTTCGATCGGGTACGGAGCGGATACCGGTCATCGTCTGTATGTCGTCGGAAATATGGTAGCTACCGGTAATATATATGTCGGAGCCAAAGGGTTGTGGCTGGATTACGCTGATTATTTTGTCGCCAGTTAATTTCTTTTAAACTTTTTTAGAAAAGAAGGAGTTGTTTTATGAAGAAGGCTTTTATTATCGGCAAAGGCTGCGTGAAACTAAGCTTGGATGCAGGATTATATACGTTAAATACTATTTACGCTGCAGGTTATGTTTTTCTTGATAAGGCCTGCGTGTACTTGGATAAAGACAATAAAGGTAAAATAATTGTTGCGCTTTTTCCGAAAGAAAAGAAAGAAGATTTAAGAAAATTGGGTATGGATTTCTATAATGAACTTATAAACTACGCGCATTATTTCGGTAGCCTTAAGGCGAATGCCGAGGCGGTAAAGCTGCTTCTGCAAAGGGCTTTGTTTTCCGTTGCTCCAACTTTAATGAAAGAATCAGAAGAAAAAGAAATAGATGATCTGATCAAGGACCTGGAGGAAGAAGAGAAGAAGTCCAAAAAGAAATGAGCACTCCTTTGTTTATCAGGCAGTTCCGGGATAAGCCGCACATAGCTTTGCATAAATCCTTATACGATAGAAAATTCATTGAAGCGGCTATGAAAGAGGAGCCGGATTTCGTGCTTTCCGTTAAATCCAAAGGCGGTTATTATCTGCTTGAGCTAAGGGAAGCTGATTATGAAGACTGCTTGCGCTTTCTTGATTTTATGACCTATCTCAGGCGTATCGATGGATAATGCCATTATTGCACGGGGGAATAAACTTAAGCGGGCGGTTGTAGTGGTAGGGTTTGCCTGCAACAATAATTGCAGGTTTTGCGTTACTGCCGGCAAACGCGTTTTTGGGGATAAGGGAACTATCCAGGTTAAGGGTGAGATAGAGGACGCGTTCGCAAAAGGTGCGCGTGAAATTGTTTTGACCGGTGGAGAATGCACTATACGCGGGGATATAATCGATATTGTATCTTTCGCGAGGGAACGCGGTTTCCTTATTATTCAGGTCCAGACAAACGGCAGGTCTTTTTCCGATGTTGAATTCTGCAAAAGGATAATTCGCGCGGGGATGAATGAGTTCGCTCCGGCTCTTCACGGGCATACCGCGGAATTGCACGATTTTCTCACGCGTAGAAAAGGTAGTTTCCGTCAAACAGTATTGGGCATCAACAACATCAGAAAGCTGACCAAGTCAAGATTGAATATACTTACTAATACAGTTATCACCAAGTATAATTACAGATTCCTTCCTGAAATTGCGAGTTTACTGATCAAGCTTAGAGTGCACCAATACCAATTCGCTTTCGTGCACGCCATGGGTAACGCCTTAAAAAATTTCAAACAAGTTGTCCCCCGGAAAACCGACGTAATGCCTTATGTTAAGGAAGGGCTGGATAAGGGTTTAAAGATGAACGTGCGTGTAATGGCGGAGGCTATTCCTCTGTGTCTTATGCAGGGTTTTGAGCAGTGTGTTTCCGAATTTCGCATGCCTTCCACAGATATTTGGGAAAAGGGGTATAAAGTTAATAATTTCGAATTCGTAAGAAAATACGAGGCTAAGACCAGGTTCGGACAGTGTAAGAGATGTATCCGTTTTTCCGTATGCGAAGGGCCATGGAAAGAATACCCGCAATTTTACGGGTCCAAAGAATTTAAACCTATATTGAACTGATGAAGAAGAACGATTACGCCATTATTCCTTTTAATTCTAAACCTGTTAAAGATAGAGTGCTTGTCTCTAGCCATCTTGGGCATTGGGCGTTATTAACCGGCCAGGAGTTCAGGGAATTGGGCACTTTCAAACTTAACCGGGGTTCGTCTCTTTTTAAAAAATTGCATGAGAACGGGCTTGTTATTGATTGTTCCAATATCTCTAAGGTCCTGGATGATTTCAGAAAAATGAATGTAAACTTGTTCAGGGATACATCTTTGCATATTGCCGTAGTTACGACAAAGTGCAATTTGGAGTGCGGCTATTGTCAGGCAAAAGCCAAAGAAGAAGATATGGGTTATGATGTCGCTGCCCAGGTGCTTAAGTATATTTTCGGCGTTAGCAACCCTTTGGTTACTCTTGAATTCCAGGGAGGAGAACCGCTTTTGAATTGGAAGACGCTTACTTTTCTTGTCAGGCACGTCAGGAAAATCAATAAAGATAAAGATCTTAAAATAGCCTTGGTCAGCAACCTTACCCTTCTTGATAATGAGAAAATGGGTTTTCTCGCGAAAAACGGAGTGGAATTGTGCGGTTCTCTGGATGGGCCGAAGAAGGTACATGACAGTAATCGCAGGTTTAAATCCGGTAAGGGCACGTATGATATTGTTATAAAAAACATTAGGGTTTATGAGCGCAAGTTCGGTAAAAAAATCGCCCTTTTACCCACGATCACAAGCAATTCATTTCCTTACTATGAACAGATCATTGATGAATATGTGCGGCTCGGGCAGGCAGTTATAACTCTTCGTCCGCTGAACAGAATGGGTT
>JAQUOR010000222.1 GCA_028717025.1 Candidatus Omnitrophota bacterium
TAATCCCGATTTCATAAAACCAAGCACGCGTTATAACGAAGTAATAGGGTTTTTAGAAACAAGTCACCTTGCTGACCAGTGTATTTCCCGCCCTATAAAACGAGTATCGTGGGGTATCCCTTTTCCATTTGATGCAAATTACGTGGTGTATGTCTGGTTCGATGCTTTATTAAATTACATCAGCGGTATCGGTTTTGGACAAGAAGGAAGCCGCTTTAAAACATTCTGGCCAGCAGACGTTCATTTTATGGCCAAGGATATTTTAAAACAACACGCGGTTTTTTGGCCCATAATGCTTAAGTCTCTTGAGATAGAGCCGCCTCGTGTGGTATTTGCGCACGGCTGGTGGAAGCTGGGAGAGGAAAAGATATCGAAGTCACGAGGTAATGCGGTCAATCCCGTGGAGTTGATTGAGGAGCTTAAACTGGGCGCCGGCGGGGTAGATGCGTTGCGCTATTTTCTCCTGCGCGAAGTCCCCATAGGCGCTGACGGCAATTTTTCGTTTTCTGCGCTGGTGAACCGCACCAACAGCGATCTTGCCAATGACCTGGGTAATTTGGTCTATCGTACCCTTAATATGGCGGAGAAGTATTTTCAGGGAGAGGTTTCCGGCCAGGGGCTTCCCGAGGAATTTAAAGAGGTGTTGAACGATTTAAACGCCTCTTACAAAACGCTCATGGGCCGCGGAGAATTTTCGTTAAGTTTAGAGAGAATATTTAAATTCATCAATGTGATGAACAAATACATCGAAAATACAAAACCCTGGGTCCTTTGGAAAGAAAAAAAAGAAAACGATGTGCGTAATTTTCTCTACGCGCTCCTCGAGGGGATACGCATCGTTTCTCTATATCTTTCTCCATTTATTCCTTTTTCATCCGGTTCCATATATCGGCAAATAGGGATAGAAGAATCCGTTTTTGATATGAGCCATGCAACATGGGGATTTAAGAAAAGTTTCGTTATTAAACGCCAGGCTCCGCTTTTCCCTCGCATCGAGATAAAATAGCATATTTTTTGGTAGCTTGAACGGTATTGACACCGCAAAAACCGCAAAGAAGACGCAAAGGCGCAAAAGAAAAGAATTTCATAATTTCGAGCTATCATTTTTCTGTCTTTTTTGCGATTTTGCGGAATTTAGCGCTTTTGTGGTGTAAAAAAGCTATATTCTTCAACAAACTAAATAAATCAAATAATCGTACTCTCTGAATCAAAAGGACCGGCCTGGATGCTTATCGATACCCATTGCCATATTAATTCCTTAAGTAAAACAGACATAGACGATCTTTCGGCGCATAGAGCATCTGATTCTTTCTTTATCGATTCAAGCATTGATTATAAAAGCACCCTGCAATCGCTTGAATTATCCCGAAAGTATCCTTTTATTTATTCCGCAGTCGGGTTCCATCCTTTTTGTGTAAAGGAATTTACCCTTGAGGTTCTTGCGCAGTATGAGAAGTTACTTGCTCAAAATCCCGGCAGAATAGCGGCTATTGGCGAGATCGGTCTTGATTACAAAGCAGGAGAGGAGCTTTCGCGCCAGCAGGATGTATTAAAGGAATTTATCGGCCTGGCCCAAAGATACGATAAACCGCTTATTATCCATAACCGGTTTCAAACCCCCGCTATACTGCCTATTCTGGACAGTTTTTTTCCTTCATATGAAAGAATAGTTTTTCACTGTTTTTCCTATTCGACCTCTTTTCTTGGAGAGATACTTACGCGCGGAGGTTACGCATCTTTTTCGCTTAATATTTTGCGTAAGAATAAAGATATTCTTGCTTCACTTAAAGCGTGTCCTCTCGAGAGGCTTCTCTTAGAAACCGATTCTCCATATATGAAAATAGGGGATAAACCTTCGGTGCCTTCGGATATCAGCCAGGTTTATAGCTCTGCTGCGGCCGTCAAGGGTTTACAAATAGAGGAGCTTAGCGTCCAGGTGTTTCTAAACGCTAAGAAAGTATTTCGTCTGCCGTAACATAAGCCAAACGCTTTTCTTGGGATGCGTCTCTGAGGCTTGAGTAACAGCAGCTATCATGAAAAAACGAGTCGTTATATTAAAAATTGATGAATATGATCAGGAAGCGCTGTATGCGCGATTGAAGACCGCGTTGCACAAATATTTTCCGCTTAAAGAATACTTTGCTGAAGGCGATAAAATTCTTCTTAAGCCCAATCTGCTTATGGCTGCTTCGCCGCAGGAAGCGGTCACTACGCATCCTGTATTTATCGAGGCAATAGGCAGGATATTTAAGGAAGAGGGGTTTCCCGTAAGCGTTGCCGACAGCCCCGGAGGTTTTGTAAGTGATAGAGACGTGGATGAGCTTTACGAAGAAACCGGCATTAAAAAAATGGCGGCTTTGCGCGGTTTTGGTTTGCTCTATCCTACCGAAAGTATTGTAAGGAATAATATCCCATTATGCTGGTGGAGCGAAGGCTTTAAAATGATTAACCTGCCGAAGCTAAAAACGCATGATATAATGGTTTTAACTCTGGCGACAAAAAATCTTTACGGCTGTATCAGCGGCCTTCACAAAAGCCATCTGCACCACATGCATCCAAAGACGGACGATTTTGCTAAGATCATAACAAAGCTCTATTCCATAATAACACCTTCTTTAAATATCGTTGACGGGATAGTGGCGCTCCAGGGTCACGGTCCGGCAAAAAAAGGAAAGCCTAGAAAAATGGGCATCGTGGCCATAGGTAGCGACGCCCTCTGCATTGATTATGCAATAAGTAAACTTGTAGGGCTTAACGAGGGAGCGAATCCCTTAATCCGACAGGCGAAAAGAGAAAATCTATTTTCCGAGGACGGGGTAGGAATAGTTTCTGAATTTGGCGAACAGATTTTCAGTGATTTTGAATTCCCGCCCCCGTTTATTATTAATCGTTTACCGTCTGCGTTGGTACGTATCTTAAGGCTTTTTTTTAAGTTTAAACCAGTGGTTGATATTGCACGATGTACGGAGTGCGCCGTATGTGCGCGAGTGTGCCCTCAGGGCGCTATTACAATAGAGAAAGGTAAGAAGGCACATATTGATTGTTCAAAGTGCATTATGTGTATGTGTTGTGGAGAAATGTGTCGTTCTGGCGCAGTAGATTTGGATATGAGTGTCCTGCTTAAAATTGTTAAAGCTTTGCTGAATAGAGGAAAAAATAAAAAACATGAATGCCATAAAGTTTAAAAATAATCGTTTATTCTATCTCGATCAGGCCCAGCTTCCTTTAAAGGAAATCTGGAGAGAGTGCAAAACCGTCGATGAAGGCTACGATGCCATTAAACGTCTTAAAGTACGCGGCGCTCCGCTTATAGGGGTCTTTGCGGCATATTGCGTTTGCGTCGGACTTAAATCTTTCTCTTTAGATACCGCAGTCTTCTTGCGGGAACTCAAAAAAACATTGGATCATCTTGCCGCGTGCCGGCCGACAGCGAT
>JAQUOR010000223.1 GCA_028717025.1 Candidatus Omnitrophota bacterium
CGGATTAGCTTTTGTGGGGGATAAAACAAAATGCGGCTACATAGATGCATCAGGGCAGATAGCGATCAATCTGGCTTATGATGATGCAGGGGATTTTAGCGAGGGGTTTGCTGCAGTTAAAACAGGTAAGAAGTGGAAATACATAAATAAGAATGGCGCATATCTTTCGAATAATGAGTTCGACGAAGCCTTGCCGTTTTCGGAAGGCTTAGCTTGCGTCGGTGTTGTCAGAGCAAACTTTTATGACAAGCAATTCGGCGGTTATAGCGGGACACGCGTGGCCTATGGTTTTATTGATGCAAGCGGCCAATACGTCATTCAACCAAAATTTCTTTTAGCAGAATCTTTTCACGATGGTTTAAGCCGCGTGAACATCCCCGCAGGAGATTGGTTTGGCGAAATCGAAGATTATATTTTTATCGATAAGAAAGAGAAGAAGGTTTCAAAGAGGTTGAAGTCTGCCAGGTCCTTTAAGGATGGTTTGGCTTTAGTCATGGCCAAGGACCAAACTCTTGGCTTTATCGATACCACGGGTAGGTTTGTGATCAGATTTGATACGAAAAACCTCTTTTTCCCGAGAGAGGTAACTCCTGCCCGATGGACGCGATATGGTTTCATTGATACTACCGGAGCATCAGTCATCCCGCCATCGTATTACAGCGCGCGTTCGTTTTCTGACGGCGTAGCGTATGTTGACGCGCGCAAGCGGGGATTCGTCAATGAAAAAGGTGAGAAGGTCATTAAAATATCGAGCAACATGTTATCGGGCGATTTTTCGCAAGGCCTTGCCGCGGCAAGCGTATACGACCCTAGGATTAAAAAAAGTTTATACGGATATATCGATAAGACCGGAAATTTTGTTATTAAGCCTCAATTCTATGGAGCTAAAAAGTTTGTGGGTGATGTCGCTGCCGTAAAGTTTACGGATAATTACAACAATAGCTGGGGATATATTGACCGGAATGGTGCAATAGTTATTGGGGAAAAATATTATGCTGCCGGACCATTTTATCGCGGTCTGGCTTTTGTGGAGTATATTAAGCAAAGAGGTGAGGGGCATGGAGGAGAAATACATTATGGCTTTATCGATATAACGGGGACAATGAAGATCGATGTCGATACGGCCGGTTTTAATATCTATCCTTCTCATAGCTTTTCCGGAAGCGACGACGAAGACTTTATTGAGACGCGCGGTGGACGTAATGTATCGTTTTATTCTTTCATTGAGCCGGTGATTGCGGCAACTTCTAAAAAACCTCCTTTTAAATGGGGGTATGTCGATAGTACGGGCAGGTTTGCAATTGAGCCGAAATATGATGAGGCAAAACCATTTTCAGAAGGTTTGGCCGCGGTAAAAGTAAACCAGCAGTGGGGGTATATCGATATGACGGGGAAACTCGCGATAGAACCTCGTTATGATGACGCAGAACCTTTTTCTGATGGGCGAGCGCTGGTTAAAGAGAATGGTAAATACGGCTATCTTGATCCTTCGGGGGCTGTTGCCATCGAGCCGCGGTTTTTCGATAAAACGTATTCATTTGCGAATGGTCTTGCTCTTGTAAAAATGAATAATAAATACGGATTTATCGATACTCTGGGTAATTTTGTTGTCCTGCCGCAATATGATGACGCGCGTTCATTTTCGCAGGGCCTGGCATTAGTCGGGATTGCTGATTTTAAAGCCGAGAAATAAAATACACTCACCAGGCTGGCCGATAAATGGGTAGAGAAGAGAAGCTGTCCTTTCGCATTTAAAATTGAAATTGCTATCGTTATGTTTCGATGATAAAATCAAGCACAAATGTCTAACATGATTGAATGGATAATACCCGTAGCATTTATCTTGGTTTTTTTATCTTTTTTGAGTCACCTATCTTCATCAAAAAAGGTTTTAAATAAATTAGAAAATCATTTTAACGGCGCTATATCCCGCAGATCTCTTTTCCCGATTTTTAAAGGGCAATACCAAGGATTGGATTTTTATGTCAGGCTTGATCCCGCCGGGAAGAATACCCCGCCTTACTTAACAGTTTTTTTATCCAAAGAGTGCAGTGCGACTTTGAAAATTTATCAAGAAACAGAGTTAAGTGTTCTCGGCAAAAAAATAGGCTTGGTCCGCGAGATTAAAATCAATGATGAAATATTTGACGGCAAATACCTGATCTTTTCCAATAATCCACAGCATGTCACGCTGTATCTAGGAAACGCTGATATAAAAAATGCAGTTACGGAAATATTCAATGATGGGTTTACTTCAATAACAGCTAACAAAAAAGGTATTACTATCCGTAAACCAGATTACGATCCGAATTCTGACCTTTCACCGGAAAGTATGACGAAAGCATTGCAAAAAATAAGCATGGTGGTACGAGGGCTGTAAGTTATTTAGTTCATAAGCTCGTAAGTCCATATAACAGGGACTAAGAAAATGATGCGTAACGATAAGACACACGTACACAAAGATGGCCAACGACTTGGGCCTCCGCCTTTTGCAAAAACAGCAATAGTTATTCTTATAGGGTTTTCTTTAATTTGGCTGTTGCGCCCAGTTAAAAATAGCGCGCAAGGAAGGATCCATGAGGCAGTATTCGGGTATAAAATCAAAAATAAATCCATCGAGCAGGCGGAAAACGATAAAAGGCTTCCGCGTGAGATACGTCAAAGGCGAAGGCGGCTCGACGCATTGCTGGGAAAGGATAATGATGCGGTCATAAAAGATTGCGAACAGTATATCGAGGATAATCCGGGCTCCATGCATGCATATATATTCCGGTCGCTTCTCGCAGCGGCCCTGTATCGGAAAGGAGAGTATGAAAAAACATTTGCGCAATTAAAAATAATTGAATCGGAAAATTTACCTGCCAATTATATTCCATGGGTAAAGATTATGTATGCCTATCTTTACGAGAAAACAGGAGAGAAGCAAAAAGCAATCAGGTATTTAAAAGACATTATTCTTAATCATCCTGAGTATGCAAGGACCGCGCAGGCCAAGGAAATGTTAGAAAGAATAGAGAAGACAGGCTCGCCGGAGGGGTATTAATCGGGCGCCTGCATATAGAATACGATAACAAGATGTCCGGCTGTCTGTATGCTGGTAAAATCTTTTATAATTAGGTTATGATAATTTTATTAAATATGCTTCCGGGCGTCTACATACCGGTTAAATTTCTTTGAAATTAAACCGGAACGCCTCGGAAGTTAATTCGCACTATTATTTTTCCGGTGCGCTAATGCGCTTGGCAAAAAGATGTGCTCATTAAGGAGACGTATGAAAAAACAGTTAAAGAATGAAACGGACATCGTAGGTTTAATTACCGGAATGCAACAACAGCTTACTGCGTTAGAAAAGAAGGTAGATGCTTTGCTGAGCCTGTCCATACAGAAGCCGGCTGAGATAAAA
>JAQUOR010000224.1 GCA_028717025.1 Candidatus Omnitrophota bacterium
GCCGTAGGGGCAATTGGGAACCGCCATAAGAAAACAACTGGAAATGAGCCCTAAGTTTTTATCGACATCCAAACAGTTGATTGCCGCGCGTATAACTGCTGAACTGTTATACGTTGCCCCTGCTACGAAGCCATCAGCGTACCCGCGTTTGATCATCATTGCCGCATAATAAAGGGGATTTTCTACCAGTTCCCGCGCTTCTTCGAATGTCGTACCTTTTGCCTGCCTGCGCTCAAAAATTATATTCGCAAACTCCTCCTGCTTCTCGGGCTCAAGATTGTCATGCGTAAGGACCAGGGGGTATGCTATTTTTTCTTTTTCGATATATCGTATACCTTCCAACACCCGTTCGTCAGTGCTTTCCGGAAAGACTATTCTTTTAGGGTCCTCTTTTGCTCTCGCCCGTAATCGTTCAATTATCTTCTCCATTCTTCTCCTTTCTCTGTAATATTTTCAGCGTATTCTTACCAAAATGACGTATCTTTCAAGAAAAAAGTCTCTTGAGCGTATCGATAAAAATTAAAACGTATATTACCATATATTCTTTAGGGATTCAACCCAAATCTTTCATCTGCGCGACTTCAGGCTCTTTCCCGAAGGATTGAGACGCACCATTAAAAAACATGCGCTGGGTTATGTTTTAGGACAGCGCTTCAGTTTCCCCTGCGTAACAATAATAATTACACCGGCTTAGAAAAAATTATTCCTTTTTTACTTGAAAAATTGCAATTCGTTATGGTATATATGGGGTAGATAAAGGGTTGAAGGATCAACCAAACCAAGGGGGTGAAGAACCCCCTTCTTTTTTTATACTCGTCGGCATACCGCCTTTCTTGAAAATTTCCTAATTTAGTTGCTTTTTTCGGCTACGGTTACCAAATCGCATCGTTAAAGAGCCGCGTCAACCGTTTTTAATCCTTATATATTCAAAGCGTTGGCGTTACCGAAAATGCTGGAGACAGGTTTTAGATTAGATATGGGTTTCTTCGGAATTTCTGGTTTCAGATAGAGAATTTTACGTGGGGTTTACTTATTCTTCTCTTCCCTTTCTTTCTGTTTTTCTGCTACGATTTTAGCGGCAACTTCAGAGGGGACCTGTTCGTAGCGGCAGAAATGCATCGAAAAAGTCGCGCGGCCGCTGCTTAAGGAACGGAACGTCTGGGAATAACCGAACATTTCGGTCAAAGGGGCTTCCGCAGTAATTATTTTCTGATTACCTTTGGAATCGATATTCAGGATCTTCCCCCGCTTCGAACACAAATATCCTACGAGGTTACTGACATATTCTTCGGGTGCCGCTACTTCCATGAGCATATAGGGCTCAAGGAGAGCAGGTTTACCTTTAAGAAACGTCTCGCGGATGCAGCCTTTGGCAGCAAGCCGAAAGGCAATGTCAGAGGAATCGACTTCATGGTAGGAACCGTCGAGAAGCGTTACTTTCATATCGACAATCGGATATCCCGCATACACACCGGTTTTTAAAATTTCCTTTACTCCCTTTTCCACTGACGGAACGTAATTCTGGGGGATCGCTCCTCCCTTGATCTTGCTCTCGAACGAGAATGTTCCGCCGCGTTCAACCGGTGCCAGCTCCAGAACGACATGACCGTACTGACCGTGGCCGCCGGTTTGTTTTACGTGTTTATATTCTCCGGTGACCGCCTCCAAAATCGTTTCTTTATAGGCAACTTTCGGAGGGCTGACCTCAGCTTCAACGTTGAATTCGTCCCGTATCCTGTCTACGATGATTTCGAGATGCAACTCTCCCATTCCGGAAAGAATTATTTCTTTTGTGTCTTCGTCCGTCTCGACTGAAAACGTCGGGTCTTCCTCCACGAGTTTCATGATTGCTTTATTAAGCTTGTCCTGGTCCTGCCGGGTCTTTGGTTTTATGCTTATGGACATGACCGGTGTCGGGAATACCATAGTCTCAAGAAGGACCTGGTGCTCCGGGGAACACAGCGTATCTCCGGTCACCGTATTGGTAAGGCCTATCGCCGCAGCGATATCGCCGGCAAAGATGCGTTGACGGTTTTCTTTTTGGTTCGCGTGCAGCTGTACTAATCGTCCCACTCGTTCTTTGGTATTCTTTCCGACGTTCATAACGTATGACCCTGAATCAAGATACCCCGAATAAACTCTTAGATACACGAGTTTACCGACATGAGGGTCTGATTGCACCTTGAAGGCGAAAGCCACGAAAGGATCATTGGCAGTGGGATTTACCGTAATAAGTTTCGTTTCATCGTTGGGGTCCTTGCCTTGTATGGCAGGTACGTCAACCGGTGAAGGCAAGAATTCGATAACCGCATCAAGCAGCTTCTGAACCCCCTTATTTTTTAACGCTGCGCCGCACAAAAGCGGATAAAGCTTATTGGCAATGCATCCTTTTCTGATCCCGCTGCGTATTTCTTCAGCCGTCAGCGAATTATGGTCATGCAGATATTTTTCCGTGAGCGCCTCATCCATTGACACCGCCTTCTCGATCATTATCAGACGATACTCCTGAACCTTCTGAAGATAGTCAGCGGGGATATCTTCTATTAAAAAGTCCTTGCCTTGAGTTTTTTCGTCATAAATGTACGCTTTCATCTCTATTAAATCAACGACTCCGCGGAATTCACTTTCTGCTCCTATGGGAATTTCGATCGGGACCACGTTTGCTTCCAGTTTATGTTCGATGTCTTTTACTACCGCATAAAAATCGGCGCCCAGGCGGTCCATCTTGTTGATAAAAACTATTTTGGAAACATTGTATTTATTTGACTGTCTCCACACGGTCTCTGATTGCGCCTCTACTCCTCCTACGGCGCAGAAAACCGCGACTGCTCCGTCTAGGACCCGTAAGCTGCGCTCGACTTCAACCGTAAAATCGACGTGACCGGGGGTATCGATAAGATTAATGCGTACATCTTTCCAAAAACACGTCGTAGCAGCGGAAGTGATGGTGATACCGCGCTCCTGTTCCTGTTTCATCCAATCCATGGTGGCGGCCCCGTCATGGACCTCACCTAATTTATGGGACTTACCCGTATAAAAAAGTATTCTTTCCGAAAGCGTAGTTTTCCCGGCATCGATATGCGCCATCACTCCGATATTGCGTATTTTACTTAAATCAACCGAAACTTCTTCGCTTTCCGCGGCAGGCCCTTGAGAAGTTTCGCTGCTCGGCGCGGTTGTAAGCTCTGGCGTGGTTTTATTGTCCTCAGGCGGACTTTTTTCTTCTTCAGGAACAACCGTTTGAGCGTCTGCCTGGAGGTTGTCTGCCGGAGATTGTGCCGAGGCTTCCTCTTTTGGGATTGCCGATGCCGGTGTTTCTTCCGGTGCTTTAGCCAAGGGAACAGGTGCTTCTGGCGCCGGTTGGCTTTTTTCAGGAGAAACGGTTTGTATTGTCTCC
>JAQUOR010000225.1 GCA_028717025.1 Candidatus Omnitrophota bacterium
TATCCGCTTCAGCCAAACGCATCGGCGAAGATATACTTAAAGGAATAACCACCAGGCCCACCATCACAAGCAACGCGACAAATGCAATTTGCGGCTGATAGAGTAGCCGTAGCCTGATCTGCGACAATACATCGGCGATCTTCTCCTTGAGCGCAGCAATACCGGCCCTACGGCTTTGCGTCTGCGCCCGGGCGATCATCGCATCCAAATCAGGCTTGGGTAAAGTAACGCGGTCTTTTGTGATACTCTCCAGAGAAGAAATAAGCGACGCCTGTTCTTTACGACAGTGCGCGCAAACTTTTAGATGAGCGCTCAATGCTTCTTTAGAGCTTGCCGTATCGTTATAATAGAACAAGACCCAATCTTTGCGCGAAGGACATCTCATACTTTCTCCTCCATTTTTTTCCTTATAGTGCATGTTGCCCTGCCTAAATGCGTTTTTATGCTGCTTTGCGAACAGCCCAGAGATTTACTGATTTCTCTTATCGTTAAACCCTGATAGTGTTTTAAGATAAATGCGTTTTTCTGCCGTAGCGGCAACTCCTGAACGACCGCTTTTATGAAAATTTCTTTGCTCTTGACGTTCGGTGCCTCCGTAAACGCCATTTTTTCTTTCGCCTCCTTTAGATAGCGCGTCGCAACGTTAAAGAGGCTTTTACGTTTACGTAGAGCATCGACTGCCGCATTAACGGTTATCCGGTACATCCAGGTGGAAAACCGTGAAGCATTCCTAAACGATTGTAGGCTACGATGCATCTTTATAAGTACCTCCTGCAACACGTCCTTGGCATCCTCAGCGTTACCAAGGTACCGGTACGCAATATTAAGTATGTCGGCATGTACCATGGTCGCGATCGCCGCAAATGCCTCATGGTTGCCGTTTACAAAACTATCAACCAGATTTTTAAGCGCCTCTTCTTTATCGATATGCACGGTTATGCCTTTGCAAATACCTTCATTAATGTACTCCTTCCAAATAATAATAACGTCTTGCGGCTACGGCTACCCGCCTTTCCGGCGAGGCAGGCGATGCCCGCATAAATAAATTAAAAATTCCAAGCAACAAGTTCCAAATAAGCTCCAATGTATCAAATTCCAATATTCCAAATCTTTTGCGTCTGGAATTTCGATCATTGGGATTCATTTGTTATTTTAAATTTGTGATTTTGAATTTTAAAGAACGGGTTTCGTTACCCTGGCCGGCACCGGAATCCGTAAAGACTATTAGTCCAGCATACTACGTCTCAAAATGTTCCGTATCTTCCTGCGCAGTGCTGTTGCCTTCATTTTGGTGCATCCGGTGCTGTCGGCGCTGCTCCATACGGCTGCGCACCTGCTCGTAACGCTGCGGATCTTTTTCTTTAAGTTCTTTGAGGCGTTGTTGCATCTTTTCTCTGCGCATTTTTTGAAGTTGCTGGAATTTCTGCGGGTCCTTGCGACGAAGCTCTTCCATGCGCGTGCGCATCTTTTGGCGGATGCTGGCAATAAGCGCTTTAAATTTCTCCGGGTTTTCCTTTTTTAAAGTCTCTAGTTCCGTATTTTTTTGTTCCAGTTTTTCCTCTAAAATCTTTCTGAATTCTTCCTTGTTCTCTTTACGTAATTTAAGAAGCTTTTCTTTCTCGACTTTTGAAAGCGATTCAAAAACTAATGCTTTTGCTATACCGTTACGCGATCCCCGGTTTTCTCCTTGAGCGCAGAATGCGAGTTGAGAAATGCCTAACGTCACTACCATGCACGCAACACTAAGCAGTATGTATTTCTTCATGGTTTTTACCCCCTCAAAAAATTAGACGAAAGGAGAGCCTAAAAAGTCGACATGCAATTACACCGCTAAACCGCTTTAGATGCGCAAAGCCGCAAAATTATCGCAATGCGGTTACCGGTTGCCCGCCTTGACTCGCGTCAGGCGAGGCAGGCGTGGCCGGAAACGTTTAACGTTTATATAGATCGTACTTAAATAAAATATTGACGCAAGACGATAACCGATAGACGATTCGAGCTACGTAATCTTTCAACGCTTGACCGATTCTCCTTTTGCGTCTTTGCGGAGTTTTACGATTTTGCGGTGTTTAAGATAGTTTTTAAGAACTTCTTATTAGGCTTAAGGCCTCTTGACGTGTCTTGGAGTTTGTGCGGAATATCCCCCGCACCACTGAAGTTGTCGTAGCGGTTCCCGGTTTCTTTACTCCCCGCATCGACATGCAATTTCCACACACGGCAGTTCTACCATTTCTGCGTACCAAAACTAAACCTTCAGGAACGGTGACGCAATGCACTTTTCCTCTATAATCGCGTAACGAAAAGTTATTCGGTCGTACTTTAGAATACCACTTATCCATACCCTCTTTATTTTTATGGGTTTCCATCCTGAAATAAATTTTATTGTTTTGTTTTGTACAGCCTATATCTAGTTTAATGCAAACTTCCTGCAAATCGTCTATTAATTTCTCTGATTTTGAAACCAAATGGAAAGCCCCATTCTTCTTGATATGTCCATCGCCCTTGACATACCAATCTAAAAATACTTTTAAATACTTAGGGGAAGAATTCCTTATAATTTCTGGAATATATTTGTCATCGGATTTGCCGAATTGTTTAAAAAAATCGTAGAAGTTTTCGTCTTCAATGCGAAATTGCACAGTAGCGCCGCTTTTACATTTTATATATTTAATCCTTAATCCTTCGAATAAATTATCAATGTCTTTGAAATATTTCGAATGCGGAGACTGTGATACCACGAAAAATTTACGCTTACCCGCGTTAGTCACGCACCCTTCGCTAACCCAGATTCCAAAAAGTTTCACAAAAGCATCAAAACGTATTGTATATTTTCCAATCTTAACATGACGACAGTCTTTTCCCGTCCATGTGCACGTACGGGGAATTATACTGTATTTATTCATTAGATCTTTTACGGGGGCAACCTGAAATGCATATCGTTTCTGATCATTATAGAATTTCCATTCAGAGCTATAGCAAACTCTATGATCCGGCGTTAATAGAAGATCTGCGGATAGACTTTTTAATTGCACCATTTTACCTCTATAATTATATGAAATAATTTTTTTTGGTTTTATAAACGACAACCGCCGCGTTATTATATTAACTTGTCCAACTTTATCACGTTTATCTAAATTTTTGAATAGTCTCCATCCTCTATCGGTCAAAATCTCTGTTTTTTCATCATAGCACAGATGCTCGGCTTCAATGACAACCATCACTCCCTTGGGTTTTAGTTTTTTCATGATGACATCGGCGATTTCCGTGGTTAAACGCTCCTGAACTTGTAAGCGTTTTGAGAGGACGTCAACGACGCGTACTATTTTGCTTAAACCTGTTATACGCTTATCGGGTATGTAAGCGACATGCGCCT
>JAQUOR010000226.1 GCA_028717025.1 Candidatus Omnitrophota bacterium
AGATTCGCCCGGAAAAAGTAGAAGCGGAATAACGCGGAACTATACGTTCGCCTCGTTTTCAACGTGGCGAAATCTCGTCGCAGGCGGACGGAAAGACGCAGAAAAATCAGCGTGGACCCGCTTCTAAATATAATTTATAAAAATGATTCCCCAAGCATTTATAGAAGATATTCAGACAAGGACCGACATAGCAGAAGTCATTGCCTCCTATATTCCCTTAAAAAAGATGGGTAGGAACTTCAAGGGGCTATGTCCTTTCCACGGAGAAAAAACACCGTCATTTATGGTCAGCCCCCAGAAGCAAATATTCCATTGCTTCGGCTGCGGGGAAGGGGGAGGCGTTATCCAGTTCCTTATGCTCTATGAAAAAGTAACCTTCCCTGAGGCAATAGAGATCCTTGCGCAGCGCTTAGGCGTGGCCATACCATACCAGAGGCAAGAACAGAACAGGATGAAACCCGCGTTGTATGATGCGGTGCAAGAGGCTTCCTGTTTTTTTCATAAGAATCTTCTGGAGACCAAAGAGGGAAAATTTCCCCTGGAATACCTTTATAAAAGAGGCATCGACATAGAGACGATCAAAAAGTTTCGCTTAGGCTATGCCTTAGGCAGAAACACGCTCATTGATACTTTGCGCAAAAAAAATTTTTCTCTGGAGGCGCTCGAGAAGGCATCTTTAGCGGTTGCCAAGGGTCCCGGGGGGTATCGCGATGTATTTAATGATCGCATCATGTTTCCCATTTTCGACGCCCGTTCCAAGGTGATAGGCTTTGGCGGCAGGATCTGGAAGAACCTCCCCGATGCTCCTAAGTACATCAACTCACTGGAAGGACCGCTCTATAGTAAACGGGACCATCTTTATGGTCTTAATTTTGCAAAAGACGATGTTGGAAAAAGCGATGCGGTCATCGTGGTTGAAGGTTACCTTGACATGATCGTGCCGTTTTCCAAAGGCATACACAATATTGTTGCTTCCCTGGGAACTGCCTTGACGGTAGAACAGATTCGTTTGATCAGAAGATACACTTCGAACGTCGTTCTCTTATTCGATTCCGACAAAGCAGGGGAGCTTGCGACATTGCGGGCGCTCGATTTAGTGTTAGAAAATGACATTAACGTTGCCATCGTAAGTTTACCCAAAGGACACGATCCCGATACCCTGGTGCGAGAGCTGGGTAAAGATGCATTTACGCAGCTGCTTGATAAAAAAACCGACTTCTTCGAATATAAAATTGCGGTATTTAAAAGAATGTACGATATCGGCACTATCGAAGGAAAGACAAAAATTGCACAAGAAATGCTTACTACCATCGCGAAGCTTAAAAGCGAAATCGAGCGTTACGAATACATAAAGAAGCTCTCTTTGTATTTAGACATCAAAGAAGAAGTGATGCTTGCCGAATTTCGCAAGGTCGCGGTCTCTGCAACGGCTGCCAACACAAGGAGCGAATACAGGCAAGCAGCCCCGCAGCCGCAGGAGCGTTTATCGGTCACCGAGAGAGTGTTGCTTAAGTTTATGTTTACCAACCACAAAGCGCTTGCAGTTATCAAGAGGAACGTAAAAGAAAGCGATTTTTCCTCAAACATCGCCCGCAAGGCAGCAGCGTATTTTTTTAAACAGTATGCAGCCGGCCAGGAATATTCCGCGCAGAGCGTATTGGGAACCATCGCCGATAAAGAAGTGTGCAGTTTCGTTTCCCAAATCCTCATGGACGAAGAGATCCCTCTGGACAAAGAATTATTTAAGAGCAGCCTTGCAAAGGTGCTTACCCGGCGCGTGAAGACCATTAAAGAGAGAATGAAAACCGAAATCAAAGAAGCAGAAAAAAATGGCGACAGGGAACGGATAAGAGTATTGGTGAATCAATACAGTAGAATCAATAGCGAGGGACAAGATGAGTAAGAAAAAGATTCTGGAAAAAAGCATCGAGCAGCTCGTCGATCTGGGAAGAAAAAAAGGATATTTAACCTACGATGAAATTAATCACTTTCTCTCCGAAGAAATAGTGAGCGCGGAGGAGATGGACACTATTTTCGACCGTCTTGATAATCAGAATATCAGTATTTTGGAAGCGAAGGAGGTAGAGGAGTGGGAGAAGGATAAAGAGAAAAAAGAGACTCCTTCCGAACCGCTTCCGGTTGATGACCCGGTAAAGATGTATTTGAAACAAATGGGTCAGATCCCCCTTTTAACCCGCGAAGAAGAACTACATTTAGCCAAGGATATCGAAGAGCGCGAAGAATCTCTGCGACAGGAAGTATTTTCAACGGGCCTGGCGCGCGATGTTTTTGTAGAGATTTCCCAGCAGTTGATTAAAGACGAGCTCAATGCCGATGATTTTGTTAAGGGAGAAATAAAGAATAAAGACAAAGAAATCGCGCGTATACAGAAATTGTACCAAAAGCTAGCGCGCACCAAAGCGGTTGAGCATCAAAAAGAGATCCTGCATAATTTTAACTTTACCATAGTCATCATCGAGGAGATCATTGCCAAGATAATAGGGTTCGCGCACGACGTCGATAAACTCAATAGAAAAATCGGAAACAAAGCAAAAGGAAAAGCCGCGGCGAGAGAGAAACGAGCCGCACAAAAGCAAAAACGGATACTGGTAAAAAAACTGGGCTTCGGCGAAGAAGAGATACGGGACAAAGTGCGCGGTATCCTTGAAAAACAGCGCCTCTATAACAGATCGAAGAAGACGCTGGTTGAGGCTAATTTACGACTTGTCGTAAGCATCGCCAAAAAGTACGTCAACAGAGGTTTGTCCTTCCTCGATCTTATCCAGGAAGGAAACATCGGATTAATCAAGGCGGTAGAAAAGTTTGAGTATAAACGCGGCTATAAGTTTTCAACGTATGCTACCTGGTGGATACGTCAGGCAATCACCCGCGCTATTGCCGATCAGGCGCGCACCATCAGGATTCCCGTGCACATGACAGAAACGATTAACAAGATCATCCGTATCTCGCGGCTTTTTATCCAGGAAAAGGGCAGAGAGCCTACTCCCGATGAACTCTCTAAGGAGTTGCGTTTGCCCATTTTTAAAGTAAAAGACATTATCAAGGTTTCACAACAGCCGATTTCCATACATACTCCCATCGGCGATGACGGCGATACCTATTTTGGAGATTTTCTCGAAGATAAAAAAGCAGTATCACCGGCCAACGCCACCGTTTTCTCTATGCTAAAAGAAGAACTTGGACAAGCCATGGATAGTCTTACCGAGCGGGAAAGGAAGATCCTTGTGCTTCGTTTCGGACTCGAAGACGGTGCCGCCAAGACGCTGGAGGAAGTAGGAACGATTTTTAAAGTTACCCG
>JAQUOR010000227.1:0-2449 GCA_028717025.1 Candidatus Omnitrophota bacterium
GGGTACTCGCTAAAACCATAAAGTAAGCAACTAAAAAATGAGCCTGTATTTACCAAACAAAATCACGACGACAAAAATAATCGACGAAACGCCGACGATAAAAACGTTTGTGTTTAAACCTGAGTTCGATTTTGCTTTTGAAACCGGTCAATTCGTCGAATTAACCTATCCGGGCGTAGGCGAAGCGCCGTTTACGCCTTCCTCAAATCCAAACAAAAAAGATGAATTCGAAGTTACCATCATGAAGGTAGGTAATGTGACCGGTCTTTTCCACGCTGTAAAGCCGGGAGATGTTCTGGGGATGCGTGGTCCTTACGGTCATGGATACCCTCTCGATACCTTCGCCGGAAAAGAAATACTCATTGTCGGAGGAGGAGTGGGACTGGCACCGTTACGCTCGTTAATCTACGCTCTCTACGCACGCATATCTGATTTCAAAAAGATCGTGATCTGCTACGGTGCGCGTACGCCTACCGACATTGTATACAAGTATCAACTCGATGAATTCAAGAAACAAAAGAATGTCGAATTCAGGATGACGGTAGATAGAGGCGACGACACCTGGAAGGGAAACGTGGGACTTGTCACTACCATTTTAAACAATCTTCCCATTAATATAAAAGAAGCTATCGGCGTCGTATGCGGACCGCCGATAATGATGAAATTCGCGAACTTGAAACTCCTGGAGCTGGGATTTCAAACCACCAATATCTATCTTTCGATGGAAAAGAATATGAGCTGCGGACTAGGCAAATGCGGCCATTGCCGTTTAGGGAAATACTATATCTGTAAAGATGGACCTGTGTTTCGTTATGAAGACATCAAGGATGTCTGGGATATCTGGGACTAAACTGCCACGGGACGCAGGATGCAAGCTACAAGCTTCAGGAATCCTGAATCCTGTGTCATGAATTTTGATCCCGAAGCATGTAGCCTGTAGCTGAAACAAAAAATATATGAAAAGATTATTTATAGATTTAGAAAAATGTGATAACTGCCCTGAATGTGTGGTAAAGTGCAGTTACCTCTATCATCCGCAGAACAACGGCGTAACAAGCATACGGGAATTAGCAACGTTTGCGCTTATCTGTCATCGGTGTGAAGAAGCGCCGTGCGTTAACTCCTGCTACCATAAAGCATTGAAAAAAGATGATTCCGGGATCTTAAAAAGGGCAAAGATGCTTTGCACGTCCTGCAAAACCTGCAGCATTGCCTGTCCTTTTGGGGTCATATTCCCCGATTTCCTGCAATACTTAGATTCCCGCTGCGATTATTGCATCGGCAGGCAAACACCGGCATGCATTCCCACTTGTCCCCATCAGGCAATCGAGATAAAGGAGATCGAGAAAGAGGACATCAGCCAGGGGATCTATTACGTATCAGATTCGCTGGCTGTAAAGCACTCAAAGAAATGGTTCCTTGACGATAAAGTATTATACTTAAAAAAGAAATAACCATGAACGTATTGGCTCTAAGTTTTAATTATTTAATTTTCCCGGGCATCCTGTTTTCGTTCTTCATGGGCGGCATAGGATGGTGGCTCGAAAGGAAGCTGACTGCCCGCTTCCAATACAGGGTCGGCCCGCCCTGGTACCAGACCTTTCTTGATGTCGCAAAGTTGTTCATCAAAGAAACGCTTATTCCAAAAGGCGCTTCGCGGATCCTTTTTATCCTTTCACCCCTTATTACGGTTTCTACGACGATTTTTTTTACCGTCATAATCGGCCAAACGTATTTTTTCCACAAAAGCGTCATTGCCGATGTAATCGTGCTCTTGTATCTTTTGATCATGCCTTCGCTTTTCATCATCCTGGGCGCCTTTTCCTCACGCAACAGCCTGGCGTTAACCGGCGCTGCGCGGGAAACAAAGCTGATGCTTGCCTACGAATTCGTCTTTATTGTTTGTCTTCTCATTGTCATCATTAAATCAAAGGGGAGCATACTGTTGAGCGACATCATGCAGCATCAGGCGTATTCCGGCATGCATATACAAAGCGCTTCCGGTATTATAGCGGCGATACTTGCCGTCTTTTATATCCAGGCAAAATTGGGAATCGTACCCTTCGACATGGCTGAGGCAGACCAGGAAATCATGGCAGGCACCATGATTGAGTATTCGGGCCCGCTTCTGGGGTTTTACCGCGCAAGTAAAGTATTCCTGTATTTCTCGTTACCTTTATTCGTCATTGTGCTGCTTGCCTACGTGCAGTGCGCGACGCTTATCGAAAGTTTTCTTTTTCTGGCATTAGAATACCTGGTCATCGCATTTATCGCTGCGGTAATAAAAAATATCAATCCGCGGGCGCGCATAAAAGATGCCTTGAGTTTTTTCTGGTTTTTTCTTTTTCCCTTAGGTATCGTCGGAGTATTACTGGCGCTTAAAGGATTATGATGGGTTTGAAGACGAAAATTTTAACTAAATCATTGTGGGTTTTTCACGCAAGCAGCG
>JAQUOR010000227.1:2459-3297 GCA_028717025.1 Candidatus Omnitrophota bacterium
GCAGCGGCTCCTGCAACAACTGCGACATCGAGATCCTGGATTGTCTTACCCCGCGGTTTGACATCGAACGGCTGGGGATCCAGCTTATCGGCAGCATCCGTCATGCCGACGTATTGCTGGTAACCGGGGCAATGAATAAAAAATCGGCACCGATACTTAAAAATATCTACGCGCAGGCGCCGCGTCCCTGTTTCGTGGTGGCTGTAGGAACGTGTCCCTGCTCTCAACATATGTTTAAAGACAGCTATAATACGATTGCGCCGCTGGATGAAATAATACCGGTAGACGTCTACATTCCCGGCTGCCCACCTAAACCTGAAGCAATTATCGCGGGCATCGCAAAACTGATTAAAAAGGTGACAAGAGAATGATTAAAGAAGATTTAAAACAACGTTTAGGAGTACTGGTGAAAGACTGGAACGTAAAAAATCCCAAGCGCATTTACTGTACCATCGAACACGTAAATATAAAGGAAGTCGCAAAAATACTTTATAAAGACATGAAACTTCGGCTTTCAACGATTACCGGTGTTGACAATGGCGATAATTTCGAGCTGATCTATCATTTCAGCTGCGATAAAACCGGAGAGTTGTTCAATGTGCGGACATTCTTGACTGACAGAAAGAACCCCTGCATCGATACGCTCTGCCAAATGTTTCAGGCTTGCGACTGGTCAGAAAGAGAAATACACGAAATGCTGGGTATCACGTTCACGGGCCATCCCAATTTAAAACACCTCTTACTCACGGAGAACTGGCCCAAGGATAAATACCCCTTACGAAAGGACTATACCAATGAGTGAAAGAAAAATAATACCCATCGGTCCTTACCACCCTCT
>JAQUOR010000228.1 GCA_028717025.1 Candidatus Omnitrophota bacterium
GGTAGAAGATACTCATCCGCCGATCCGTGGCCCGGAAGCCACGATGACCTGAGTCTTGATCTTGATGCTCCTTTGTAAGAGGTAAAAGATTCCGAGAGCTTGATTGCCTCACGGAACATCTTTCTTCTAAAGCCAGTTCTCGGAGAAAAGAACGAGATCGCCCTGTCAAGCGAGTTTGATAACTTTTCTGTTATAGTCAATTTAGTTTTCATTGCGGATCGTCAAATTTCGCGTATGTTGTGCTGGATCTCTGTCCAGCAATCTCTTGTCTCAACTGATCTCTTAATCTCCTGAGCTCATCCAGACTGTAATACTGAATGTTGCGACCTGATATCGAATATGATTGCACCGCTCCCCCGACCATCCTCGCGGCGAGCGCGTTTTCGACTGCTTCCAGCATTTCCTGTTTTGTCGGCGCTGACATTTTCTCTCCAGCCCAATAAAAAACCCGACTCCACCCAAAGCTTTGGAATCGGGTTTTTATTGGATAAATCGCGAAAGTTGGCCGACTTCCGCGGTGTTCTATACTATCTCTTACTTACAAGGATAGTATATTTTAGAATTTTTGCAATATGGTCGTTACTACAAAATAGTAATAATTCATTTATCACTTTCCTCCTCTATCGATTTAAAATTGTGCCCGCAATGGTTACATATATGGTACCTAACGGGTGGGTGACTCGAATAACACCTGATATCTTTACTCCCGCACTTCGGACATTTGAGCGGGATAAATTTGACACCATAATCATCGCTGCCGTTAGCTGGCCGCCCGGCACTTCTTTCTTTAAGATTATTATTTCCTGACCTGTTTTCATTTTTCAACCAATTCTCTTTCCTCTCAAGCCATCGAGCCATTAAAGCCAAGATCCTTCCCTTTTCTTGAGCCAAGCCTCCCTTGGATTTCCTTGATCACTCATTATCTGCTGGTGAATTTTGGATGAGTCGTCTTTTCTAATATTCAAAGCCCTGATAATATCCGCGGCGGCGATGGCGTATACCTCCGCGTCAAGATAGTGATTCGCAACTGAGGAGCGTTTCTTCTGCCAAACTTCTTTCGCCTTGCCGCTGTTTCTGTTTCTTATCAGAACTTTGTGTTCGGACGTAAACTGCGCAAGGTATTCATCTGACAGATTCTTAAATAAATGCCATTTCGCTGGATCCTTGCTCGCCACAAGACGGCTAATTTTATCCTTGTACTGCGTGACATTAAGATTCCACAAAACAAGACCGTTTTTGATTATGCTTCCCGTGCGTGAATTGATATCAATCTTTGAGGCCCGGTAAAACCTGCCATCCGTTAATTCTTCCTGCCCCTTGATCGCCTTCGCGCGATCGTGCCAGTGCCTGCAGAAGTGGTATACCTCATCAGTGCGATATCCCGAATCAACACACGTCATATAAACCGGAAGCGTTTCGTCTCCTGAAACTTTTCTGTATTCTGTCTTAAACAATATCTCAACTATATCATCCCAATATTCCAAAGAACCGCACCGCACAAGCCACGATTGCTCCTCATAACCCCATCCACGAATAACGTAATAAAAATGATCTTTCTGCACATCAACGCCCGCTGTTAATACAATCGCGCCGTCCGGCACAACTCCTTCGACATAATCGCGGGAATGAGCCCTGACTCTGTCAACTGTAGTCTCCTCGATCTTTTCCTCCCAGACTTCCGCGAGCCATGAGTTGACAAAATTCATCAATAGCTCAATAAAATCTTTCGACTTCAAAAACTCTGCGGCGATATCACTCCAATTAAGCCAAGGCGAGTAAAGCGAATTGATCCAAAATCCTCTGTGCTTACTTTTAATCTCCTCTCCCCAAATCTCGCCTTGCTCATTTATCTCGCAGTCTCTTGGCACCCATTTCCCGTGGGGAAGCATTTGTTGTTTTTGATAATCGTCAATGCGCTTTTTGCAGTGCTCGCATTCGTACCACGCAAGCCGTTCATTTCTGATTCTCTCCGCTGACCTTTCATGCTCCGGCCATTTGATCTGACCAAACACGAGTATCTGATACCCACCGCAATGCGGACATGGGACGAAAAACCTGCGTTGATCGGATTTCTCAAACTCACGAAAGATATAACCGTCACGTGTTGTCGGCGTTGACACTTTAACCGTCTTTTTATTCCAGAATGTTTTCTGTCGCTCAGTCGCCAGCTTAATTGGATCCGCCTCACGACCTGAAAATCTTGGATATTTATCTATCTCATCCAAAAACAAATACCGAATCGGGCGTGAAGCGAGATCGGCCGGGCTATTCGAACCGGCGAAGAAAAGAATCATCCGGTCAAAACGATATTCAAGTTTCGTAATGTCATCCGAATTAACCGGAATGCGGTTACGAAGAACTGGTGAACCGTAAATCATGGGGAGCACACGATTATAGGAAACGCTCTTTGCGTCACTCTCTCTTGGTAACACCACCAGTGTGGGGCCCGGGTCTTGATCAATCAAATATCCCAGCATATTGAACATGCCTTCAGTCTTACCGACCTGAGAGGCCGCCATGACCGTGATTTCCTCGACATACGGATCCGTAAAAGCGTCCATAACGCCTTGCAAATAAGGCGTGCGTATAGTCTTCCACTTGCCCGGCTCGGATGACGTGACTGGATTAAGATAGCGGTATTGATCAGCCCACTGGCTGACCGTTATCTTCGCTGGACGCTTCCACGCCTGCCGCTCCGCTTGTGTCCAAATTTCCCTGTCCTGTTTCAATGTTCTCATTTATAGTTCCCGCAAATTCATCAATAATTTCCGAGATCGCCTCATAAAGAATAACCTCAATTTCTCTCGGCTCCTGCATAGATAGAGCCGGAGCGAGTCGTGTTGGTAACGCCAAAAGTGAACGCTTTACCGCAATGACCCTTGCGATACGCCCATGGTCGACTTCTTCGCTTGAAATAAGCTCCGCCGTGGCTTTCTTTAACTCAAGCTCAAGAAGCGTAGCTCTATACTTCCTGATTTTTTCTTCCCAGTACGCTTTGCCTTCGCCGTCGCCGGTCTTTTCTCTTTCCTCGAACCACACCCTGATCCGCTCAAGATCGTAGTAACCGTCCTTGGTAACCGGCATGCCCTCATTACGCCATCGATATACCGTGCGCTCCGACACGTCCATGAATTGCGCCACTTCCTCTGCGCTCTTAACTATGGGCGATTCCTGCGGCTCTTTCTCAAATTCCTCAAGCTCTTTAATCTCCGGCTTCGTCAACGGCGTGCCGCTATGCAATTTCTCGATCAAATGCAGGTATCGTTTCTTCCGGGCGAT
>JAQUOR010000229.1 GCA_028717025.1 Candidatus Omnitrophota bacterium
CGGATTGCCGCGCCTCTCATCAAAGGATACGTTTTGCACCGACGTCACAGGAAATAGCCGAAGTCATGCGCAACCATTTATCGCTTGCCCCGCATTCTATTGTAAGCTTTGGCCAGGGCTGCGAAGGCGAGCCGTTGTTAAGGGCCGAAACAATAGCCGCCGCCATCGCGCACGTGCGCCGCACCGTACATAAAGGGACCATCCACATGAATACCAACGCGAGCAATCCTTCCGGGGTAAAGCTTCTATGCGAAGCGGGTATTGATTCTTTCCGCGTGAGCATAAACAGCACAAATGAAAAATTATATAATCGCTATTTCGCTCCGCAGGGGTACGCGTTTTCTGATGTGTTAGAATCGATACGAATAGCAAAGAAGTATAACAAGTTTGTTTCTTTTAATCTGCTGGTTTTTCCCGGAGTCACCGATTCCGACGCTGAGATCGAGGCGTTGTGCGCGTATATCAAAAATACGGGCATCGATATGGTACAGTGGCGCAATTTAAACATCGATCCGGAATATTATTGTGACCATATGCATTTCGATTCATCCAAGCCCAAAGGGGTCGCGCATCTGATAAAAACCGTTGCCCGGAGATTTCCGCATTTAAAAATGGGATACTTTAACCTGCCGAAAGAAAAGTTTAAAAGCTTCAATAATCTGATAAAATAATACGCATAAAAGAGCGCACAAAACTATGAAGAGGTTATATAAAATCAGTGTAACGTTTTTTTACGGCCTGCTTGTCTCTTTTACGGTATGCGCCGGGCACGAGGTCTCGTCCGGTGCACCCCCGGTATATGTTTCCGGCATTATAGAAGGTGACCCTTCTTCTGCTATCGTGAATGGAAAGTTGGTCAAGCCAGGCAGCTCAGTGGGGAAAATAAAAATAATAAGTATCAACGGCGATAGCGTGGCGTACGAATACAACGGGGAAAGGTTGCACAAGCGCTTGGGCGCGGGTGCGTTAAAGAGAAATCCCCTTGCATACACAGGAGAAGATACGCGCGTGCCGCCGGTTGATTCCAAAGAACAACGCAGCACTTTTTTTGCCCAACAGGTTGCGCAGCTGACTAAAAGCGCAAACGATAATTACGAAAAGGCCAAAGAAGCGTACGGTAAGGATAACGAACTGCTCGCCCTCCAGTATTACGATGCGGCATTACGCGACGCCCAGGGAGCGTATGCGTACGCCGACGAAACGCAAAGATCCCGGTTACAAAAATTTATAAATACATGCAATGCGCATATGAGCGAAATAAAAGGGGAGCCGTCACGGGTGGGAGATTTAGGTTCATATGATCTGGAGAATCCCAAAAAAATCTCAGGGTGGCTCACTACCAATATCGCCTATAAAACCGATCAGAAAGTACATGACAAAAACGATTATTGGCAGTCTCCCGAGGAAACCATAATGCTTGAGAGCGGCGATTGCGAAGATTTTGCTTTTTTAGCGCAAGCGTTCTTAGATGAAATCGGGATATCTTCCACGGTGGTGATGATGGGCCACAAGACCGACAGGAAGGGGCATGCGCTTTGCATTTTTTCCCGTGGGGGCGTTTATGATTGTTTTGACGGACCGGCGCTTCTGGTGATGGGTAAAGAAAGTATTGAAGCGATAGTAAAAGAATTATATCCGGACTATCTCATCGAAGGCAGATATACCGCTTACGTAAGTCATTTCATTATCTTCGACCTGGATCTTGACCGTTGACCTTTACCGTACCTGTTACGCGCAATCCCTTATGCGTTCAAAGGAACTGCCGCGTAATAAAATTAAGCTTTTGCCTATGTATTTTTTCCTGTTTTATCTAAGGCTTGACAAAGCCGCGTATGCGGGTAAAATCCAGCAGTTTAAAGGTTCAGCGGTCTAAAAGAAAAGAACAATATGGCAAAAAGAAAAATCATTAAAATCAATGAAAAAAAGTGCAATGGCTGCGGTCTCTGCATCCCTCAATGCCCGGAAGGAGCAATACAGATAATCGACGGTAAAGCAAGGCTTATCAGTGATTTGTTCTGTGACGGTCTTGGCGCCTGTCTCGGACATTGCCCGAAGAACGCGATAACTATAGAGGAAAGAGAAGCAGGCAGTTACGATGAACGCAAGGTCATGAAAAACATCGTTGCCTGCGGTCCCAACGTCATCAAGGCTCACCTTGAGCATCTTAAAAGTCACAATCAAACGGATTATTTAAAAGAAGCGCTTGCCTACTTGCAGGAAAACCACGTAACCATGCCGCTTGAATTGAGAACATCTTCCGGGCATGTGCACAAAGGCTGTCCGGGTGCGGCAATGATGCAATTCGCTGCCGATACAAAAGTTGATGCTGCGGCAGGCGGGCCGAGCGCCTTGCGGCAATGGCCGGTACAACTGCATTTAGTGTCAAGCTCTGCGCCTTATTTTAAAAATGCAGACGTTTTGTTCGCGGCTGATTGCGTTGCCTATGCCCTTGGCGATTTTCATAGCAAGTATTTGAAAGGTAAGTCCCTGGCTATAGCCTGTCCAAAGCTCGACTCAAACAAAGAGCTGTATCTTGAAAAAATAACCGCCTTGATCGATGAGGCAAAAATAAATGCGCTTACCGTAATGATCATGGAAGTTCCCTGCTGCAGCGGGTTACTTATGCTGGTCAAAGATGCATTAGCGCACGCAAAGCGGAAAATTCCGCTTACCTGTATTACCGTCGGGATAAAGGGAAATAGTATTAAGGAGGAACGGCTAACAGATTAGTTGCAAGATGCAAATGCAGGCTATCCGCCAAATGGCGACACCTCGTTGTTTTATGACGGGTCGCGAAGCGGCGGGCAGGATTCAGATTTTTTTAAGCCTGTGTTTTTATCCTGAGTCTTGCAGCCTTAAGGCCTGAATATGAAAGCGCTCGCGTTACTCTCCGGAGGATTGGACAGCACCCTGGCAACAAAGATCATGCAGGATTTAGGTGTTGAATTGATCGCTTTTAATACCATAAGTCCTTTTTGTCTCTGTAACCACCATTCCGCGAAAGGGTGTTTTCATAGTGCCGCCCAAGTTGCTAAGGATTTGAATTTAAGGATGATCGCGGTAAACGTAACCGCAGAATTCTTAGAGATAGTCAAAAACCCCGCGCACGGCTATGGCTCAAATATGAATCCCTGCATCGATTGCCGCATACTTTTATTTAAAAAAGCCAGAGAGACGATGCGCAAGGAAGGAGCGGAGTTTATAATTACCGGCGAAGTCGTGGGCCAGCGCCCGATGTCACAGAAAATGAATACGATGCGGCACATCGAAA
>JAQUOR010000230.1 GCA_028717025.1 Candidatus Omnitrophota bacterium
AGAAGTTTTTTAAAAATTTGCTTAAAAAACAAAACCATAACAAGTCAATCCAACGGACTGGATCCGCAGGCAATTGGATTTGCAAGCGATTTCAGTCGTTTAGCTGAAAACTGACAGCTGATGGCTGAAAGCTTATAAAATTATGGACTTACAAACATTACGTCATTCATGCTCGCACATCATGGCTTCAGCGGTAAAGAAGCTCTTTCCGCAGGCCAAATTAGGCATTGGCCCTGCCATCGAGAACGGCTTTTACTACGATTTTGAAATTCCCGAAGGCATCACGGAAAAAGATTTAAACCGTATCGAACAGCTCATGCGGGAAGAAATTAATAAAAAATTACCCTTTACCCATGAAGAGTGGACCTCTTCCCAGGCAATAGAATTTTTTAGCGCTGCCGGCGAAATATATAAAGTCGAACTCATCAAGGACCTTGCTCAGAAAAAAGTCTCGATTTACAAACATGGCGGGTTTACTGATCTCTGCCGCGGTCCCCATGTTGCGTCAACGGAAGAAGCCAAATATTTTAAGCTCCTTTCTACCTCCGGCGCATACTGGAAAGGTACAGAAGGTAATCCCCAATTAGTGCGTATTTACGGGACGGTATTCTTTACCAAGGAAGAACTAGAAACGCATTTAAAGAATTTGGAAGAGGCAAAGATCAGGGACCATCGCACCTTAGGCAGAGAATTAGGTTTGTTCGACATCTATCATAATGAGGCCGGCGCAGGGCTTGTTTTTTATTTACCGAATGGTGCAACGCTGCGCAGGATAGTTGAAGACTGGGAAATAAAAGAACACATAAAGCGCGGCTACAAACAAGTCATTACGCCCCATATCATGGATAAAAAGCTCTGGCAGACCAGCGGCCACCTTGAGTATTATCAGGAGAATATGTACCCGGTGACCAAAGACAATCAGGAATTTATTTTAAAGCCCATGAATTGTCCCGGGCATATCCTTATCTATAAATCAACCCTGCACAGCTATCGGGATTTGCCCTTACGCCTTTTTGAATTAGGGACAGTGTATCGATTCGAGAAAAGCGGAGTTTTGCATGGGTTACTACGGGTAAGAGGCTTTACTCAGGATGATGCGCATATTTTCTGTAGCCGCGAAGCCTTAGAAAGCGAGATAGAAGGAGTGCTTGATTTTGTGAAAGCCGCGATGCATACGTTCGGATTCAGCAATTTTACCGCCGAGCTTAGTACCCGGCCGGAAAAATTTATCGGAGACCGCGAAGACTGGGACGCGGCGGAGCACATTCTGGAAGAGGTATTGAAGAAAAAACAACTTCCTTATCGCATTAACGCAGGAGACGGAGCTTTTTACGGGCCCAAAATCGATATCAAATTAAAAGATGCGCTTCTCAGGGAATGGCAGTGCGCAACCGTGCAGCTCGATTACGCCCTTCCTAAACGCTTTGACTTGACCTATCGCGCAAACAGCGGCGAAGATCTACGCGTAGTCATGATTCATCGCGTTATCTTAGGAAGCCTTGAGCGTTTCGTTGCCACGTTGATCGAACACTATGCGGGAAGATTTCCGCTCTGGCTTTCTCCGGTGCAGGTAAGCATTGTGACGATTACCCCGGAGGTAGCCGACTACGCAGCGCAGCTTAAGGAAACATTAGATAAAGAAAATCTACGTGTCGATAGAGACGTACGGGATGAGACCATGCAGAAAAAAATCCGCGAGAAAGAGATGCTTAAAATCCCCTATATGCTTATTATCGGGAAAAAGGAAAAAGAATCCGGAAAAATATCGGTACGCCGCAGGGGCATGGAAAATTTAGGGGTTATGGAGATAAGTGCGTTCCTTGATATGGTAAAAAAAGAATTGGCGCAACAATAACATTTTATCAAACATGGCGGTTTATAGGTTACGACAGCCGTACCGCCGCCATAAACGTAAGAGGAGGTATTGACGAGTGAAGTATGTAAGAGTAAATGAAAGAATTTTTGCAAAGACGCTTCGTCTTATCGGACCCGAAGGCGAACAGCTCGGAGTTTTCCCCAGGGACCTGGCACTGAAAAAAGCACAGGAGTTTGAATTGGATTTAGTCGAAGTAGCTCCCCAGGCTCAGCCGCCGGTATGCCGCATAACAGATTTTTCAAAATACCGCTATGAACAGGAAAAAAGGGAACGTGAAGCGAGAAAACATCAAAAGCAAGCGCAACTAAAGGAAATAAGAATAAGTCCGCGTATAGATATGCATGATTATGAAACAAAGCTCAAACATATAAAAGAGTTTTTGGAAAAAGGACATAAAGTACGTATCAGAATGTATTTCGTCGGCCGTGAGATCGCCCATAAAGATATCGGTAACCGTCTGATCGGAAAACTCATTCAGGACGTAGAAAAAATCGGAAAGGTCGATCGCGAAGCTCATATGTTTGGAAAAGCCCTGATACTGGTGCTGGGCCCTAAATAAACGCGAGTTTGCGCGAATAAGGATACATGGAATTTGCGTTTCACCTTATGCATGACCAATAAATTAGCGGCGGTTAGCGTATTCAATTAGCGGAAATTAGCGTTATAAGGAGGTAATTAACAATGCCGAAGTTAAAAACAAAAAAAGCGTTTACTAAACGGCTGAGAGTTACTAAAAAAGGGAAAATCTTGCGTTCAAAAGAGGGGAGAAGACATCTTTTAAGCTGCAAGAGTCCCGGAAGGAAACGGGGACTAGGGAAGAAAACCTTGGTGTCGCACGCAGACCGGCGTCAGATAAAAGATGCGCTGCCGTACGCATTTTGAAAACCAATAGTAATAGTAAGTTTTATCCCTCGCGACTTGGTAGATAAACTTCCGGGCACCTGAATATCGGTTTAAATTATCAGGAAAATAATTAAAACCGAAGTGCCACGGAAGTTAAATTCCCCGACGTGCGTCGGTAAATTTAAGGAGGATAACAATGAGAGTTACCCATGGTGTTGCTTCGAAGAAAAGGCATAAGAAAGTTTTAAAAAGAGCGAAAGGGTATTGGGGAAAACGCTCCAAGCTTTATCGCCGCGCAGTCGAAACAGTGCGCCGGGCGCTGGTATATGGATACCGCGATAGACGCGCAAAAAAGCGGGAATTTCGCTCTTTGTGGATTACCCGCTTAAACGCAGCTTCGCGGGAACGGGGGCTTACCTATCGCGAGCTTATTCACGGTTTAAAACTAAAAAAGATCGCTCTTTCCAGAGATGTGTTGGCTAAGATCGCTGCGGAGTATCCGGAGACCTTTGACAAAATAGTAGAAGCA
>JAQUOR010000231.1 GCA_028717025.1 Candidatus Omnitrophota bacterium
CAGAAACGCTTCTGCGCAAACGGCAGATCTTTGCTTATGCCTATGACAATAACGTTTGCGGTAAAACCGGCTGCCCTTTTATTGAACTCTTTAACCTGTAGATCACAGACGGGAGTATCGGAAGAAGGAAATGAAGTAATTACCTTTATTTTGTTTCCGAAATCGGAAAGCGTAACTTCCTTTAAACCGGTGTCAACCGCGGTAAACTGAGGTGCCTGATCATCAATGGTAAGGGTTCTGCCTACCAGAGTTAACGGATTACCTTTAAATTTTATTTGGCGCTGCATAGTTCTCCTTTTTAGCTCGTAAGCTCAAGGGTTAAAACAGCCTATAGCCTTATTTTCTATTATACTACCCCGCTCCTTCGAATAGTAAATCAAATGTTTCTGCTTTTTATTGACTAATTTCTACTATTGATTACACCGCAAAGACGCAAAGGGTACGCAAAAACGCAAAATTATAAGTTAAAACTATCTTTTTTATAATTAACATGCCTTTTCTTTACATGTACGTTTTCAGTATTTCTTTGCGACTTCGCGGGATTTTGTGGTTTTGCGGTGTTTTAAATCCCTAAATCCGTGGGGGCTCTTCCTAAAGAATGCAACAGCGCAATGGTTTCTTTGACGTTTTTCTGTAAGTCAATATTTATCCGCTTGTCGTAAATGCTATAAAAATCCCTGTACTTTTTAGGCGTGATATTTATCATTAAAGAATTAGCTCCGGCGAGGAGCCCTTCGCGTTTGGCTTTTGCATCCAGCGTCTCAAATGCCGTTGTCACCAGAATATTGGAATCTTTATCTGTTAACCGCGAAAGTGCGATGATCTTCAGCATAGCGTCTTTGTGAAGCAGGCTCTGATTTTCAAGTGGAGTTCCCTGCGCAGGGATAAAAGGTCCGAACGAATACATTTCCGGCTTAAGAGACTTGGCAAGCAAGATATTGTTGATTACGTCTTCGCTGGTCTCTCCGGGTAAGCCCGCGATAAAACCAGTGGCCAGCACAAAGCCTAAATCTTTTATATACCTGATGATTTCTAAACGTTCTTCAAGGGTTGTACCCGGCCGCAGAGTTTTAAAAGTGTTTGCGTTTGAAGTTTCAAAACGCAGTAGCGCTGCGCGCGCGCCTGCTTCATAGAGCCGTTTATAGGTAGGCTTATCTCGTAAGCCTATGCTTAAAAATACAAGGATTCCTAATTTCCTTACTGCACGCACTATTTTCTCAAGTTTCTCTATCGTATACCAATTGTCTTCTCCTGACTGCAGCACCAGGGCTTTAAAGCCCAACTCCTTAACTGCGTAACGGGCAGTGTCGATGATCTCTTTAATGCTCATGCGGTAACGCTGCAAAGTTTTTTCTTTACGAATACCGCAGTAAAAACAATTGCTCTCGCACACGTTGGAAAATTCAAGTATCCCATGCACGCAGCAGGCATTTCCGTGGGTCTTCTGGCGGATATTGTTGGCAGTTTCATACATCAGGCGCAGATCATTTTTGCCGCTTAAGGCAAGGAGTGAGTGTAACTCTTCTCTCTTTAAGGCTTTGTTGAGATTTACCTTTTGCAAAATACTTAAAAGGTTTTTTGACGCAGGGATCGTCTCTATTCTGGCCAGCTTTTCATCGGTCCTTTTCAGCTCAAAGAAAAGCTCTTTCCAGGTTTCTAAGATTTCCAGAGCTTCTCTCTCGGATATGACGCTGACCAGAACTCCCCCCTGCGCATAGACGTAGTCGCCTATTTTAACATTACTGTAATCAATCAAAACATTCTTCTTCTCGCCAAAGTAGTCGACGATACCTATGCTTTTCTTGATTTCTACCAGTTTTCCGGGTATAGCGTAGCACATATGTGTTTATGTAAGGGTTACTGAAAGCTTCACCTAAGCTCTATTTTAGTGATGGTATTATACCAAAAAAACGTTTAAAATATAGCAAATGAAACTTGGGTCATTTTCTGATATAATTATTATAATTACAATCTATAGCAAAGCTCAAAGCTTCTTTTGCCACGGTATAAACACACTTATGGAAAGAAAAAAGATTATCTTTTTAACCGGTGCATGACTTTCCATATTCATAACAATCCAGCACTTTTTAACCATTAGATAAAACATGAATAACGAATTAAAGCAACAAGTTGAAGGCATTCTTATAAAGATAGCTGATGTCAACAAAGGAAAACTAGTGCAGAATTTTTTTGAAAACGATGTTGAGAGATATCTCAAGAAAATGTCTGGCTTAGAGGATCTCATCATAGATAATAAAATTTCTCAGGATAACGCCTATGCTTCCTATACTTCGTACTCGGATTATTTAATAGAAAAAATGGCAGATGTGGAAGATGCGATTAATAAAAAAGAAACTTTAAAACAGATTAAACAAATATTCAGAAAACAAGCGAGCGGTTTTATCAATAAGATTTTCCTAATGCAATGGGGTTATAATAAACCATCGGGACATCCGGGTGATTATAAATTGATAGAAATGTTATATGATGCCAAACCTTTATCAGAGGGGCTTAGTTTCTATGGAGATAAATATCTTTTCAAAGATAGCTATGTACAAGCTATCAGGATTAGAAAAGATATGATGAAAACTAAACTTATTGACTTTGTTGAAAATTTTAAAAATGAAAAAATAGACGTAATGAACCTTGGGTCTGGATCGTGCAGGGAGATAAAAGAGTTGTTGGATAGCACACAATTTCCATTCAACAAAAAATTAATTCTTACTTTGATAGATTGGGATAAAAATGCATTGGAATTTTCAAGAAAAGCTTTAAGCGATTGTCGTGCGGACTTGATAAAACTTAATTTTGCACAAGAGAATATCGTTGACTTATATAAATCGCCAGAGAAATATTTGAAAAATTTTGGCACCCAAGATTTAATTTATAGCATTGGATTAATAGATTATCTTCCAAACTTAGTCTTAGGCGAGGTTATAAAATTTTGTTTTAATTTGCTAAAAAAAAGGGGTACCTTAATACTCGCTCATAAAAATGTTAAAGTTCATAAATCGATAGCTTCTGATTGGTTTTGTGATTGGTCGTTTTTCCCTCGCAACGAAGAAGACGTTAAAACTATTGCCAATGAATATTTAAAAGACCGCAACTTTACATGGTATACCGCCGAAGATAAAACCCGACATATTTTTTTCATTGAAGTCACAAAACAATGAAAATAAATCTATATTTTATATCCCATCTTTTAGCTGCTTTTATCGTCCTTTCATTTTCACTTTTTGTCTT
>JAQUOR010000232.1 GCA_028717025.1 Candidatus Omnitrophota bacterium
GGGAAGCGAAACGCCTGGGCGCTGACGGCTTTATCACAAAACCGTTTATGACCGAATATTTAGAAAATCTGATTTTAAGCAAAATCCGCTCTCTTAAAAAGAAATAAAACGAGACATTATGCGGTACTTTTTCTCCTGGCTCAGTATTGCTGTGTATACGCTGTTCATCGCCGTTGTCTCGCTATTACCTCTTAAGCAACCTGCGCGCCTCGATTTCCCCCACGTCGACAAAGCGGAGCATTTCGCGCTCTACGCTCTCTTTGCGTATATCGTCGTAAGCACCTTTCGCCTAAAAAAAATCAAACGCCCCTCCTTGTCAGGCATTGCATATATCTTTTGCATCGGGTTAGCACTTGAAGCAGCTCAGTACTTTCTTGTGTACCGTTCATTCGAAACTACCGACATATTGGTCAACCTTGCCGGAGGCCTGGCAAGTCTACCCTTTATCAAGACCCCTCATGTATGCCTATGAATACAAAAGTAATCAAACGTAACGGGACAAAAGAAAAATTCGATGCCGGAAAGATATCTGTCGCGATTTTTAAGGCTGCAAAAGAAGTATATCCGCATGCTCAGGCCCAAACGATTGCCGAAGCTGCGCTGCCCCTGGTTTTAGATGAGATAAGGAAACATTCCGCAGGCCCGATTGCCATTGAAGACATCCAGGATATCGTTGAAGAAATGCTAATGATAACCGGTTTTGCGCAGGTCGCCAAAGCGTATATCATTTATCGCAAATATCGTGAGGAAATACGTTTCGCCAAAGAAAAGTTAGGTATACGTGACGAGCTTAAACTTTCGCTCAACGCAATCAGCCTGCTGAAAGAGCGGTATCTGCTTAAAAACGATGCGCGCGCAACATGTGAGACGCCAAAAGAAATGTTCGCGCGCGTGGCAAAGACGGTTGCGAAAGCGGAAAGAAATTTTTCCGCGAAGGAAGAAAGTTTCTATTGCGAAAAATTTTATGAAACAATGACCTCTCTGGAGTTCCTTCCAAATTCGCCTACGCTCATGAATGCCGGAACTTCCTTAGGACAGCTTTCCGCCTGTTTCGTGCTGCCGGTAGAAGACTCGATCGCAAAGATCTTCGATACCTTAAAAGCGATGGCGTTGATCCATCAAAGCGGAGGAGGAACCGGTTTCAGTTTCTCGCGGCTACGCCCCAAAGACGATCTGGTTTCGTCTACGAAAGGTACTGCTTCAGGACCCGTATCTTTTATCGAGGTCTTCGATGCAGCGACAAAAGTCATCAAACAGGGAGGAAAACGTCGCGGCGCCAACATGGGAATATTGCGGTGCGACCATCCCGATATTTTCGAATTTATCGAAACTAAATCGAGCCGTGAGATGTTGCAAAATTTCAACATTTCCGTCGGTATCACCGATGCGTTCATGGAAGCGGTAAAAAAAGACAGGGAATTTTCGTTGATAAATCCCCGAACCAAGAAAGAAACGAAAAGAATAAAAGCACGGACTCTATTTTCGCTCATCACCTTAAGCGCCTGGCGCTGCGCCGATCCCGGCTTAATCTTTCTTGATCGCATCAACAGAACCCACCCGCTTAAAAATCTGGGAACGATCGAAGCAACTAATCCGTGCGGCGAAATCCCTTTGCTCCCCTATGAAAGTTGTAATCTCGGCTCGATAAATTTGTCAAAGTTCGTTAAGAAAGAGAAGGTCGACTGGCAGGCACTGGCTGAAACAGTAGCGCTGGGAGTACGCTTCCTGGATAATACCATAGAAGTAAATAAATTCCCTTTAAAAGAGATCGAAGCAATTTCAAGGAACAATCGTAAAATAGGTTTAGGAGTTATGGGGTTTGCGGACATGCTCATACGCCTGCGTATTCCCTATAATTCAAAAGAAGCAATTGAATTTGCTCGCTGCTGTATGCGCTTCATTCGCAGAGCCTCTGTCAACGCCTCAATGCAACTGGCAAAAGAACGGGGCGTATTTACGCACTGGAAACATTCTGCCTACGCAAAAACGAACCTTCGCTTAAGAAACGCGACGCTTAACAGCATTGCGCCAACCGGTTCAATAAGTATTATCGCTTCTGCTTCCTCGGGGATAGAACCGCTTTTTGCCTTAAGTTTTTTGCGCAACTGTCTTGAAGGAACAAAATTGCTTGAGACCAACCCTCTTTTTGAGGAGATCGCCAGAGAAGAAGGCATCTATTCCAAACGTCTGGTTAACCGCATAAGGACTTGCGCGACGCTTAAAGACATCGGAAGAATCCCAAAAATCCTTAAAAGTCTGTTTGTAACCACCTTCGACATATCGACGCTCGACCATTTACGCATCCAGGCGGCGTTTCAGGAATTTACCGACAACGCAGTCTCTAAAACCGTCAATTTACCCTACGAAGCAACCATTGACGATATCCGCACTATTTATCGCAAAGCATACGAAATGAAATTAAAAGGGATTACGGTGTATCGTTACGCCAGCAAAAAAGAACAGGTGCTTTATGCGCTGCCGCAGAAAGAAGATCCAGCCACGCACATCAGGGCAACTTCCGATTTTGACGGCGGCTGTTTTAACGTAAACTGCTCTTTATGAACGTACAGAAAACAGCGGATTTCTGCGCTGAAATCGACAGAGAAAAAATACCAAACCGTATGAATCCTTCTTTTGCCAATCTCGTGCGTATGCTTGACTGCGTAGCCGCCGATTATCCCCGAAACACCGCATTGATCTTCGGATCGCGAAAAATCACCTACGAAAAGCTCCTGCATCAGACAAAACAACTTGCCTTTGCTTTAAAGGATCTAGGAATCAAGAAATCCGATAAAGTCGCTCTTTGGCTTCCCAATTGCCCGGAATTTGTCCTTTCATTCTTCGGCATTTTACGTGCGGGAGCGATAGTGGTACCCATCAATACCATGTTTAAGCAGGAAGAGGCAAAATTTATCCTTGAAGATTGCGGCGCAAAACTTCTTATCTGTTCCGTAGACAAAGTATCGGAAAGTGAAAGCATCCTTTCACGGGTAGAGACATTGAAATGCATACTTTCCCTGCCTGCGCCGAAGAATAATACTGTCGTACTCGACTTCTACGGCCAGATAAAAAATGCCCCTGAATTAAGCACGCCTGAGGCCCCCGATAGCGAATCTCCGGCGGAAATCGTGTATACTTCCGGCACCACCGGAAAACCTAAAGGCGCCTGCCTCTCGCACAAAAACCTGCTCACTAACATAACTGACTGCGCATCAATAATAAA
>JAQUOR010000233.1 GCA_028717025.1 Candidatus Omnitrophota bacterium
GAAAGCTTTTTTCAATAAAAAAAAATACCTGGAACAAAATCTCAATACGCCCATTAAACTTATGTTAGAACTTTTGCAGAAAGAATTGTTTAATTCAACTTATTTCGACATCCCGGTACTTAAATCGCCGATTGACTTTTGGATCTATATGGAAATAATTTATCAAATACAGCCCGATCTTATCATCGAAATAGGAAATTTTCATGGCGGCAGCACATTAGCGTTGGCACATATATTGAACAATATCGGGAAAGGCAGGGTTGTGGGCGTTGACATCAGCCACGATGTAGTAGCGCAGAAAGTTCGTGCGCATCCAGGGATTACCCTGATAACAGGGGATGCATGCAGCGTGTTTCCCCAGGTGAAATCTTTAGTGAAAGAACACGAAACAGTTTTGATAATCGAAGATAGTGCCCATACCTATCAGAATACGTTTAACGTGCTTACGACATACAGCCCGTTAGTAAGCAAGGGGAGCTATTTCATTGTCGAGGATAGCAACTGTCACCATGGCATAGAGATCGGTCCGGTTCCCGGTCCTTACGAAGCCATTGAAAGATTTATTTCTGAGAATAAAGATTTTTTGATAGACAGGACAAAAGAAAGATTTATTATTACTTCGAACCCAAAAGGATATTTGCGCAGGATTTCCTAAAAACTCTATCGTAAAGATGAAAAACGATTTTACAGCCAATAAAGCTGACACTGGCGTATTTACCCTGTGTTCCTGCAATTTTTTAGCGTGCGCAAAAATACTCGGTGATTCTTTATCGAAGTTTAATCCCCAGCTGCGCCTTATCATCGGGCTCGTTGATAAAATCAGAAGCGACATTGATCTGTCTGAGTTCAGTTCGTTCGAAATAATAGAGATAGATAAGGCAGAAATTCCTGATTTAGACGAGAAGAGCATCGAGTATGATATCGTAGAGCTCAATACCGCCGTTAAGCCCTCATTTTTTAAATATCTGTTTAAAACCCGTGCGCATCTTAAGAATATACTCTTTTTCGATCCCGATATAATGTTTTATGACGATTTGACCCTTATTTGTCAAGCTTTGGAAAAATTTGATATTGTTCTTACACCCCACATAATTAAACCACTGAAAAAGAGCGAGATAGAACAGAGGTTTTTTAAACCCGGTCTTTATAACCTCGGATTTGTCGGATTAAAACGTTCAAAATCAGCTTTTGAGCTGCTCGATTGGTGGGAAGAAAGATTACGGAAGTATTGCAAATTTTCAGACGATTTGTGCTTCGACCAAAAGTGGATGGATTTCTCGCCGATATTTTTCGACAATGTCGGCATCCTGAAACATCCCGGTTTGAATGTCGCATGCTGGAATGCGCAGGAACGCGCTATCACAAAAAAAGATAACAAATTTTTTGTAAACAACGAATATCCGCTTATATTTTTCCATTTTAGCGGAGTAATCGTGGTTTTAGCCAAAGATGAGTTATGTTGGCAGGAAGATAAACTTCCTTTGATACAGGAGTATCAGCGGCTTCTTGACATCAATAAACATGCGTATTGGCAGCAATGCAAGTGCTACTACATTGATTTTTTTAAATCAATCAAGGAAAAGAATCTCCGGTCTCGTTCGAATTTGAGTTTTGTAGAAAAGATACTTTTGCAGCTTTACCGGATTTTTCAATCTATGCTTCCGGAGGCAGTTAAAAAGAAAATAAGAAAGATACGCTCCGATAATGGGTAGTATCTAATCTAATTCTTCGAATGTTTTGGGCTAGGGAAAAAGCTACGAAAAGGCAAATCGTGCGAAACAAAAAAAGATAACTATAAAAGGAGCGCTGCGGTTTTGATACTTGACGATACGTTTTTTTATTTAATAAATACGAGTTGTCGTAATGATTTTTTCGATATGTGTATGCCTTTCATAAGTTTCCTCGGGGGGCCGGAATTTTTATTTACCACAGGAGCCGTTTCTCTTGCGTTGAGAAAAAAAGAAACAAGACGATTAGGTATTCTCTTGATTGCGGGTCTTGCTGCCTCACTTGTGGTCGTTAACATTTTAAAGATATCGGTGGCAAGACCACGACCTTTTCTTGCTTTGGCGCAGGTGCACATATTGGCCAGGGAGGGAGGGTTTTCTTTTCCTTCCGGTCACGCGACGAATGCGTTCATGGCGGCAACACTCCTGTCCGCGTATTCAAAAAAATACCGCTATTTTTACATACTTGCTTTTTTGGTGGCTTTTTCCAGGATTTATCTGGGCGTCCATTATCCTTCAGACGTTATAGCCGGAGCATTGTTGGGAGCGGCTTTAGGATACATTCTTGGAACAGCAAATAAAAAATTTCACATCGTCAGTGATTCCGAAAGGAAAGGAGCATGAATAAAAAAATAATCGTACCTTTATCGCTGGTACTTTTGTTATCTCCCTGTTTTCTTTTTTCTGAAACCATTATTTTTAAATCCGGGAAAAACCTGGAGGGAAAAATTATCAGAAAAACAGACAGGGAGATCATGGTAGATAACCGGGGGGTGCTTGCATCCTATCGTCTCGACGAAATCGAGAGCATTAACGGAAAAACACCACATTCCTATGTGCCTGATTTTGAACCTGAAGGAACCGGAAAAGACGATTCTTCGCTCCTTGCGCAAGCCGCGTTGTATAACGGAATAGTATATCTTGATAAACAGATGTATGATGCTGCGGTGACCGAATTTACCAAAGCGATAGAGCTCAACCCTCATTTTACCGAAGCGTATTACAATCGCGGGCTTGTGCATGCGAAGGAAGGTAGTTTTGATAAAACTATTGCTGATTATACTAAGGCAATAGAAAATAATCCTCGTGATGCCGATATTTACTATAATCGGGGATTTACGTATTATAGGAAAGGCAGTATCGATGAGGCTATCATTGATTACACCAAGGCAATAGAGATCAGCCCTAACCAGGCCGATGTCTATTATAACCGGGCGCTTCTTTATATTTCGAAAAAAGAATATGATAAGGCCTGGGACGACATACATAAGGCTCAATCGTTAGGATATAAAGTTACCGCTCAATTCCTTTCGGACTTAAGAAAAGCTTCAGGAGGTGAGAGGTGACCATCGGCTATTTAATCGGCGGAATCGTGATGACAATTGCCTTATTTATGTTGTCATTTCTTTTCGATGATGCATGGCGGACATATTTACGGTTAGCCGCTGTCGGCATAATGGTAATCGTAGGTTTTCTCATTTAT
>JAQUOR010000234.1 GCA_028717025.1 Candidatus Omnitrophota bacterium
GTGAGAAAGCCCCAGGCAATAATGAACAACATCAAGAAATTGGCTATTAAGCTCTTTGTCGAATTGTTCTTTTTCTTTTAATAGTTCCAGGGATATCCTGCACACAAACCTGGTCCATTCACCCATATACTTTGCCGTTATCAAAGCCTGATAATGGTATAGCACATTGATGCCCTCTTCTCCGTTAAGTAATTTTTTATATTCACTTTCGTTCTGATAATGCTCTACAATTTCCTCGCGAGAATCCCACAATTCATTAATTGTTGCGCTTTTAAATTTGTTTAATATGTCTCTCACGCGCGTCGATGCCTTATCTGTTCCTTTCAACATTCTATAAAACAACTTGAAAATCTCAATATTTTGCTCTTTTAGAAACTTAAAAACAGGCTCATAGACTATTTCTCTATTCGTTGCGTAAATAATAAAATTGAATAAACGCAATTCGACATATTCATCAAAAGTCATCGTATCGGAACCGACAACGCACTCTTCAGTTTCTATTACAATCTTCCCGTTATTAAGTTTAGCAAAATCCCGGGGAAGAATTCGATGCTTTGTTTTAAAATTCCATTTCTTGCGCTCTTCCGGCACAAATAATTCAGAACCCGGCAACAGCATACAGGTAAACACTAAAATCTCATCCATCTCTGCATCAACCAAAGCCTTCAGCGAATTCATGTGACTCTCATACGTATCTCCCGGCAGACCCAATATAACTTCAGCTTTTGTTTTCAACCCGCTCTCTTTGATTATAGGCGCTAGCTCCATTAACCGTTCAACACTTATGTTTTCCCTGTTGATATTCTTTAATACCTGCTCGTCCATGGACTGGACAGCTATCATAAGCTCCAGAGAGCCTTTGAGGCGTTTAATTGCGTTAATAATATTCTCCTTTGAATTCTTACCCGTAGACGCTCCGATATATAGTGGATACTTATACTTCCGTTGGACATTATAAAGCGCATCGCAAATTTGCAGATCACGGGGCAGCATGCCGAAATTAAGATCGGCGATAGCCAAATAATGGGTTTTCTTATGGGCGCGTTTGGCGATATATTCTATTTCAGCGGTAACACGTTCTACGCTAAATCTATTTGTCTTCTTAACCTGTTCTGAACCATCAACACAGTATGTACAGCTGAATGGACAACCACGGTTGGTTTGGATAATAGGCAGCAGTTTGCCGTCAAAAAACTTATCCAAAATACCGTTTAAATACGGGGAAGGAATCTCATCGAGATTCTCTATTCTCTTGACAGAGCCTCCATAATTAAATTTTCCATCCAACCCTCGAATGATACAGCCATCGACAGCCTTCGTTAATAATGCCTGCCTTACATTTTTTGCACTTTTTATTTTTAAGGCGCAACCAACGATATTAGAAAAACCAACCTCAGCTTCCAGGGGGACATAAATATCAGCTTCAGAGAATCGACCCAGCCATTTTTCTTGAGAAAATTTATCTTTGGGAAAATTAGGGCCTCCCCATACTGTTAATGCCTGGTGATTTACTTTATGCAGAATCTTAAACATTTCCATTCCTAAATTCTGGTTCCAACAGTAATTACTAAGCCCTAAGATATCCGGAGGTAACTTTGCAATGGCTTCTTCTAAATCCCTGATATATTTAAAAAGGGTGACTTCTATGTCATGCCCGAAACGCGCTATACAAAAACTCCCTATATAGCCGATGTTAAGCGGAAATGCATTAGCAGAGATCGCTACTGTGTCATATGTTAAATCACCTAAATATATTTTTAATGGCTCGCGCATAGTATTGTGCGTCCGATGGAACCGATAACTTTACAGCTCCCAGCTTAAGATTATCGATTACGCAAATTTTTTTGAAGTTGAAAGCATTTTATCCCCTTTCCAGTATGGCATATATTTTTTGCATGTCTACATTCTTCCTTACCAAAGCGGCAAGGTTATTATATTCTTTCTCTTTTTCTTCAAGGAAAGAATTAAAATTTTTTTTGATGTCCGGGTGTTTTTTTCCATGCTATAAATACAAAATTTACTTTTTTTGACAAACTTCTGTCCGGGGAAATATTATAGCAGAATTATTTTATTTTATAAAAGGTTTAAGAACAAAATAAAGCTGTTTGCCTGTTTTAATGTGCTTTCGGTAGGACGGTCCGGCAGTAATCAATGCGGGGACAGGATTTTTCTTGGAAAAATAATTTATTTATTGCTTAAGAATGGTGCTCTGTGTGCAGATGGGAATGAGTATGCACTTTATCTTTATGTCTATGCTTATGGGTATGGATGAGGTTATTTTCTTTAAGAAATGTATTATCCGCCAATATCTCGTCCGGGGTCCCCTGTCTTGCTATTTTTTTATTATGATTGAAAACATACATGGTATCGGAAATTTCCTCTACAATGTGCAGGTCATGCGTTGCAGTGATGATTGTTTTGCCTAACCAGTTAGCCTGTACGATGATATCAATAACGTGCCGTGACGTTAGAGGATCAAGCCCGGCAGTGGGTTCATCCAGAATGATAACTTCGGGATCGATTGCCAGCGTCGAAGCTATGGCGATTTTTCTCTTTTCGCCAATACTTAATTGATGAGGGGCCCTGTCCAATAGGCCACCGATGTCAAGTTCCTCGGTAACCGCATGCAAACGCTTTTTTATTTCACCTTTGGAAAATCCAAGCTGTAACGGACCAAAAATAATGTCTTCTTTTACCGTCGGACAGAACAACTGCACTTCGGGATTCTGAAAAACAAAACCCACTCTTTTTCTAAAGTTAATCGAAAACTTCTCGTCGTCGAAGGCTGCTTCGTTCAACTCTTTGCCAAATGCCTTGACGCTTCCCGCATCAGGAAATATCAAACCATCAAGCATTTGCAAAAGAGAGGATTTTCCTGTCCCGTTTGCGCCGATAATAGATACCATTGTTCCTTTCTTTATCTGCATATCGATACCGCATAACGCAGGAAACCTATGAAGATAGGAAAAAGACACGTCCTTTAAGTCAAAAATTATTTCGCTCATTTTTCTCTACGGGTTAACGATGCTGGTTACGATAAAGAACAGTACCGTCCCGGCCAGCAATAGCCAATCCGTCATGCCTGCTTCAAACTCTTCGAAAACTTCGGGCTCTCCCCTGTATCCCCTTGAAAGCATTGCATTATAAACCTGATTATTGAGACGGTATGAACGCTGCC
>JAQUOR010000235.1 GCA_028717025.1 Candidatus Omnitrophota bacterium
GCGGCAGCCTGCTGCCGCAGAAAAACTACCACGCAAAACCGACAGGATCTATCTTTGAGAACTCCCTGAAACTGTGCTGCGTCAGTATCTCGACGGTCGCGATAAAAAAAGACGTTTTTAATACAACCGGCACGTTTGATGAAAAAATGCCTGCCTGCGAAGATTACGACTTCTGGCTGCGCGCTACGGCACAATTTCCTGTTTACCTTATCCCCTATCATCTTACGATTAAAGAAGGCGGGCACCCGGACCAGCAATCCGCAAAGTTTCCGGCAATGGATAGATTCCGTATTTACGCAATAGAGAAGATCTTAAAAAGCGGGGTGCTGCCGGATACCTTGCGCAACGCCGCCGTACAAGAGCTTAAAAATAAATGCTCTATTTATATTCAGGGGGCGTTGAAAAGAAAAAAGACGGACGAAGTAGTATACTTTACCAAGCTCATCGAGAGGTTCGAAAACGCCTGAATCATGGATAAACCATTGGCCCAAACCCTTAAAGAGCAATTCGCGTTCAGCGCGAATAAAAATCAGCTGCGGGACATCGAAAGGCTCGTTTTCGAGATACAAAAACGGGAAAACGTACCTCTGCAAACATTGATACGTTACCTTAAAGATGAACCAAAGGTCGAAAAGCAAACCGGCCGCAACAAATTCTTCCCCATCAAGAGCGCTCTAATGAAACGCCGTTTTCCCCTTACCGGCTCTCAGGGGACAATAGATGCGAAGAAAGTTTTTTTAAATGCGATCAAAACACCCCTTGGCGATAACTGGACGGTTAAAAAAGACTTTGTGCCTCTTGAAATTTTTGTTGAAGAAGCAGTAAAAAATTCGCCTCTGCTTTTAAATTTTACCGCAAAATTCCCGACAATACCTGTCACTCCGCTTGCTCACTATAGCGACTATTTAAAATCGAACAAGTTTACCCTCAAGGATCTTAAAAAACCTCTTGTGTTTATCGTAAAGGAAAAATGGGATTTTATAAAACCCTGCCCCTGCACCAAGGGTCACTTAGGCTGCGGCTACTGGATATTCAATACCGGTTTTGGATGCCCTTTTGATTGCTCCTATTGTTTTCTGCAGCATTACGCTAACTTTCCGGGTATGATCCTGCCGGCAAATTTAAACGATTTTTTCGATACTTTCAATGCCTCAGGGCTCAACACCTTAAAGACGCCGGTACGCATCGGTACCGGTGAATTCTGCGATTCCCTGGCGTTGGATGAAATTACCGGGTATACAAAAGAACTGGTCCCCTTTTTTAAAAACAAGAACGTCCTTTTTGAGCTGAAAACAAAAAGCGATAGAATCGCGAATCTCCTTGAAATGCCGGCGGCATCCAATATTGTCATTTCCTGGTCGCTCAATCCCGAAACGATGGTTGAAAAAGAAGAACCGGGAACGGCAACGCTTAAAGAGCGCCTTGCCGCCGCAAAAAAAATGCAGCAAAAAGGCTTTCGGATAGGTTTTCATTTCGACCCCATTATCCACTCGCAAAATTGGCGCCGGCTGTATCAACAAACTATTTCCGAACTCTACGCGCACGTAAAGCCGGGCTTGGCCTGGATAAGCTTAGGGACCTTACGCTGCCACCGGCAATTGAAAACAAATGCGCAGTTGCGGTTTCCGGACAGTGATATTTTTTATGGAGAGCTGTTCCTCGGAGACGACAAAAAACTGCGCTATCCGCAATTTTTGCGCAAGGAAATCTACAGCTCGATGATCGCCTGGATACGGGAGCATGACACTAAAACCCCGGTATATTTGTGCATGGAAGACAATCAGATGTGGAAAGTGGCAGGAGACAAATTCAATACTTCAAAAGACGTTGAAAATTACCTGATTCCAACCGCGTAGATAGCGAATTTAGCGTAAGAATATTTAACTTTTTACTCAATACTCAATACGCTGCACACTGTACTGCTTCTATATCAATAGGCTGTCTTTATCTTGGTATTCGGATAATAGTGCCTCAGTATCTCATCATAGGTATAACCCTGTGAAGCCATGCCCATGGCCCCTTCCTGGCACACGCCTGCGGCGTGGCCGAAACCGGCGCCCCAAAAAAGAAGCATCTGTGCCTCCTTGTTGGCAGAGAACTTGACCTCAACGCGAAACGCGGAACTGCGTAGTTTATCGAAATAGTCGCGTATACGCAAATCACCGCTAAGCGTATTTTCGCCGCCGCTGGTGGTGACTTTCGCTGAGTCATAATGGCCGCATTCTCCCTTCTTAAGCGGAACAATGCTTTTAACGTTCTTAAGAGAAAAACCAAACGCAAGGAAAAAGTCTTCGCCGTCATATACGCGTTGCCAGCGAAAACTGCTCTTTGGATACCCGCAGAAAGCTACCGGCTCATCATACATCCAGCGTTCCTGGCCATAGGCGTGTAAAAACACGGATTCACCCTCTTTTTGGATACTTTTTGGACTGTCCAATTGATTACGCAGATAACTTGATTTCCCGAAAACATCCGACCGCAAGCACCCTCCGCAGTTTGCATGATACAAAGCTTCAATGGGTTTTTCTTTTTCGTTGTCGACGACAATCTCGCCGCGTGTCTCATCAACTGCCGCATTGGTCGCAGGTTTCTCTGCCGACATTCCCTGATATGCCTGGCAATGCACCTGGGAGCAGACATCGAAACCCTCCTTTTTATGCTTGCCCATGCTCTTGAGCGCTATGGTACGCGCGGCGATCGCCTGGGCGCGCAACGCCTCAGGCGGCGAAGTAGCAGGAATTTCTGACGGCACCACTCCATAAAGATACTCTTCCATACTTAATACATTGATAAGCGTAATGGTCCCGTTGCCGGCAATCACGTGAAGCGTCCCCCGGTACATCCGGTCAATCTCTTTGTGCCAAAAATTACTTTTCCCATATACTACGTCAAGGACATAGAAAGGATATCCGTTGGTTTTCATAGTCACCGAAGGCGCAAATTTTTTATATACAGCACCGCTCTCATAGTCCATAAGCAGAATGGATTTCTTTTTATAAGTAAATGTGTAAAACTTATCTTTGGTGCCCGTAAATTCCCTGTATCCGTCAGTTACCGTAAAATCGCCCCCCGAACGAAAACTGAATTTATGCAAATTTTTGGCGAGCCCGACTTTAACTGCTGGGGAATCCTGTGCGCTTTTGTAAAAAAGCAATTTCACGGTCCGGCGCGTACG
>JAQUOR010000236.1 GCA_028717025.1 Candidatus Omnitrophota bacterium
GGCTGGCGCTTTTATCGCAAAGAGGACGTAGAAGATATCAAGCGTTTCTACGAGAGTGCCTACGAATACGGCGAATATGTAGGGGTATACACAAACGCGAACAATTCATCGGCGGCTAATGCGGCGAAAAGCATTCTTCTGGTTTTTGGCGCAGCAGCAAGCCTCCTTTTTAGCGCGGTGAATTATGCTGTTGCCGCCACTGCCGGCAGCGAAAATGCCGCGCAATCAAATTCAGCAATCAGCAATCCTCCCGCGCCTTCCGCAAACAGCGGTAACCTTATCCCTAAGAATAGCGCAGCCAAAGGCGTAAAAGAAACGGCAAAGTCGGTTGATATCGTATTAAGCGACCTTCCCGCGATAGCGCCGGCAGGGCCCATGACTGCTCCGGTTACCTATACATTAGGGCCCGATGACGTCATCCTGATTGACGTGCGCAGGCATCCGGAGTTTAGCGGCCAGTACTCCATCAATTCGGAAGGGAAAATAGAATATAAATATGTCGGCGATGTTATCGTCGGGGGCTTAACGAAAGACCAGGTCAAAGAGAGGCTCTCTAAAATCTTAAGCGAATACATCATGGAGCCGGATATCGACGTGCAGATCGTTTCGTACTTAAGTAAAGTCTTTTATGTTGTCGGTGAAGTGGGGCGCCCCGGAAAGTTCTATATGCACGGCAATACTATCACCGTGCGTGAAGCCTTGATCCAGTCGGGCCTTCCTACATATTCGTCCGCGATGCGGCGCTGCCGCTTGATCACGCCGGATAAAAGCGGTAAAGAAAACTATGTCGAGGTCGACGTGTATAAGCTTTTATACGAGGGCGACCTTCGGCAGGATTTAGTGATGAAGCCGGCTGATGTTTTGTATATTCCGGCTACGGTATTGGCAAAAATCATACGCGTTATTTCACCGGTTACCGATACTGCTCAGGAGACTGTTGGAGCAGCCGCCTCTACGGCAGGAACAGCGGCGATCGCGCTATAGAACGTGATGAGTACAGAGTATTGAGTACAGAGTTTTAAACTCAATACCCAATACACAATACTCAATACCAAAAAAGGAGACCAATGGAATCAGATTTAATAATGAAGAAGAAACCCCTGGATTATCTTAAAGTTGTTTTCAGACGCAAATGGCTTATTATTATTCCTACAGTCGCAGGCATCATAGTGGGTGTGTTGAGCGCAAATTTTCTTCCTAAAAAATATTCAAGCTCAACGCTCATCCTGATTGAGGAAGGCAAAGTCATTAACCCGCTTTTTCAGGGCCTTGCGGTTTCAACCAGCGTGGCGAGCCGTTTAAATATCCTGCGCGAACAGATCCTGGGCTGGGACCGTTTAAATCAGCTTATCAACAAGCTTCAACTTGCCAAAGACATAAGAAGCCAGCAGGATTTTGAACAACTGGTTATGAGTTTGCGGCGCGATATTCAGGTCAGATTGCGCGGCCCCAGTATCGTCGGTATTTCCTACGAAGGTAAAAACCCAAAACAGTCCATGGATATCGTGCAAACGATAACCGATATATTCATCGCGGAAAATTTGAATCAGCAAACCCGTGAGGCGGACAATGCCATCAACTTTATCAACGACCAGCTTGCGGTTTACAAAAAGAAACTTAAACAATCGGAAGTCTCCGCAATGGAAGAGAAGCTCAAGACTCTTCTCACTGATTCTACCGATAAACATCCCGTCGTCATACAATTGCGTAAGCAAATCGCGGAAGCGAAAGGGGAGATCGATAAAGGGAATTATGAAGTAGACGCTACCGCGATATCGGGCGGCTCCAATGAAGAATTAAGTTCGTTGAAAGACGAATTAAAGAAATTACGGGAAGACCTCACTACCGCCACGGTCGATGCCGGAAAGAGTGGAGAAAACCGCGCCAAGCTTTCCAGCGCCACCAACGAGAAGCTTTACAAGATGTTATTGCTTGACCGGGTAGAAAAGGTAGCTGCCGAAGATTCTAACGTTAACCAGAAATTATATAACGAGCTCCTGCAGCGCCTTGAGACCGCAAAAATAACCCAGCGGCTTGAAGCGTCGCGCGACGGCACGCGCTATATCATCCTTGACCCTGCGCGGCTTCCATTAAGACCCACAAAGCCTAATAAGCTTTATATTTTGCTTATCGGCCTTATGCTTGGGGCAGGAGTTGGCTTTGCCCTGGCGTTTAGTGTGGAAATGCTTGACCGTTCGTTTTTAGGAGTCGATGAAGCCAAAACGTGGCTCGATATGCCGGTATTGGGCGCTATTTCAAAGATAGTTACCCATTCTGATGTAACGCTCCAGCGTGCGCGCAATAAGCGCATCGCGGGGATTTCGGCGTTTACCGGCGTTGCGTTGATTATTATAATTATTCTTAATTTCTTGGTTTCGAGTTAGTAGCTAGCGTATCGCGTATAGCGATTAGCGATTAGTAAAAAAACTTAAATTCTAACTAGACGCTAAACCCTAACCGCTAAATGCTAACAGAAGGAGAACCATGTACGAAAAATTTTACAAATTAAACAGTAAACCTTTTAACTTAACGCCTGATTCTGAGTTCTTCTTTGCAAGCCCCAAGCACGAAGAAGCGCTTAACCGTCTTCTTTTGACTATCAGCGAGCGTAACGGCTTTACGGTTATTACCGGCGAGATCGGTTCGGGTAAGACCACGGTTTGCAGGACGCTATTGAGCAAACTTGACCCCACAACCAAAGTGACGCTTATCCTTAACACCCATTTGACCAAACGGGAATTTTTGACAAGCATCCTGGATGATCTCGGCATTGAATACAAATCGAATTCAAAAACCCATCTTTTATCCGCGCTTAATAAGTTTCTTATCGAGCAGGCTTCCCAGGACGTTAACGTCGTGTTAATCGTCGATGAAGCGCAGAACCTTACGCCCTCGGTGCTTGAAGAGGTAAGGATGCTTTCTAATCTTGAGACGGAAAAAGATAAGCTTATCCAGATCATACTTATCGGTCAGCCTGAGCTGCGCGCAAAGCTCATGCATCCAAAGCTTGAACAGTTCAGCCAGCGCATCGTGCTGTACTATCACCTGGCGGCGCTTGATTTTGCCGAGACAGAAGCCTACATTAAGTTTCGCCTCAACAAAGCAGGCAATGCTGCGCAGGATATCTTTTCTCCCGAGGCAATCTTAGAGATCTTTAAATATTCCAACG